>JBKOZY010000335.1:0-3184 GCA_046726135.1 Pseudomonadota bacterium
ATCTCGGAACCCCGCAAGGGGTCGTCACCCTTCACCGTTGATGTCCAATAACCCTCGTGGAGTCCAAATGTCTTTGAAAAAGCTCACGATTTTACTCGCCATCGGTGCCTTGAGCGGATCGGTCGCAATGGCGCAGGAGGCACTGTCGGACAAGCGGCTCGACCTCGCCAAGCAACTGCTGAACAACAGCGACTTCCCGGGCCAGATCATGCGGGCGATCGGGCCGCAGCTTTCGCTCGATCTGACGGAGCGCTACAAGAAAGTCGGCAAGCCGGCGGAGGAGAAGGTGGTCAGCGATTTCCTCGCGGAGTTCGGCAAGGCCATGAAGGGACGCCTCGACACGGCGCTCGGCGAGGCCACTCCGGCGGTTGCCCGGGTGTTCACCGAGGACGAGCTCGCAGCCCTCGTGCAGATGTCGGGCACACCGGTCGGAAAGAGCGCACTGGAGAAATTTCCGAGCTATTTCGGGACCGTGATGAGTCAGGTCGGGCCGATGTTGCAGCGGGAAGTGCCCGGCGCGATCAAGGAGACGTCGGAAACCTTGAAGCAGCGCGGGATCGAGTTGCCGCAATAGCCATCGGGCGATGCCATGGCCGCCTTTGACTATGACCTGTTCATTATCGGCGCCGGATCGGGCGGTGTCAGGGCGGCACGCATTGCCGCGCGCCATGGCGCCAAGGTGGCAGTGGCGGAGGAGTACCGACTCGGCGGCACATGCGTGATCCGCGGTTGCGTGCCGAAGAAGCTCCTGGTCTACGCGAGTCGCTTCGCCGATGCTTTCGAGGACTCGATCGGCTTCGGTTGGGCAACCTCGGGGGTCAGCTTCGACTGGGCGACGCTGATCGCCAACAAGGACCGGGAAATCGCGCGGCTCGAGGCCGTCTACAAGCGCACGCTCGAAGCGGCGGGGGTGCAGCTCTTCGCTTCCCGCGCCGCGCTACGCGACCGTCACACGGTCGTGCTCGAGCTCGATGGGCGCGAGGTCACCGCCCGGTACGTCCTGATCGCAACCGGCGCAATGCCGGTCCGCAGCGGGGCGATCGCCGGTGTCGAGCATGCCATTACGTCCAATGAAACATTCAATCTGAGCGCGCTGCCGGAGCGGATCGTGATTTTTGGCGGCGGCTATATCGCGGTGGAGTTTGCCGGGATCTTCAACGGCTTGGGATCAGCGACGACGCTCGTCTATCGTGGACCGGAGATCCTGAGGGGGTTCGATGACGACCTCAGGCGCGGTGTGCGGGAGGCGATGACGCGGCGCGGCGTGGAAGTGATCTGCGGCGCGGCGCTGACCGCGATCGAAGGAACGCCTGGCAACCTGAGAACGAGACTGACGACCGGCGGGACGATCGAGACGGACCAGGTGATGCTGGCGATGGGGCGCCGGCCCAACACGCAAGGCATGGGCCTTGAGGCCATAGGGGTCGAGCTCGATGCCCTTGGCGCTGTGGCGGTCGATCGCTTCTCGCAATCGAGCATCGAAAACGTGTTTGCGGTCGGCGACGTGACGAACCGGCTCAATCTCACCCCGGTGGCCATCCGCGAAGGTCATGCCTTTGCCGATACGGTGTTCGGGGGAAAGCCGACAGCGGTCGATCATGTCAACGTTCCGACCGCCGTGTTCTCGCAGCCGGAGATCGGGACCGTCGGATTGAGCGAGGCGCGGGCGCGCGAGCTGTGTGCGAAGGTCGCGGTCTACAAGACGAGCTTCCGCGGCATGCGGAACACGCTGGGCGGCCGCGACGAGCGCACCATGATGAAGCTGGTGGTCGATGGCGAAAGCGGGCGCGTCGTCGGCTGTCACATTCTCGGCCCAGAGGCATCGGAAATGGCTCAGATCTTGGCAATTGCTTTGAGGGCGGGCGCGACCAAGGCCGATTTCGACGCGACGGTGGCGATCCATCCGACCGCCGCAGAGGAGCTCGTCACTTTGGCCGAGCCCTGGGAGGGCGACTAGCCTGATGGAATAAGGGAAGAAATTCAGTCGTATAGTGCTCGAGCAGGGCGGTTGCGCGATGAGCTTCAAGACCGAATTGGTCACCCATATTCCGTTCTTGAGGCGGTTCGCTCGGGCGCTGACCGGCGATCAGGTCCTTGCCGACGATCTGGTGCAGGATTGCATCGAAAGGGCTCTGCGCAAGCATGAGCTGTATGATCCAGAGCGGCCGATGCGCGCCTGGCTCTACGCCATTCTGCGCAATCTGCATGTCAGCGGTCGTCGGAGCGAGTTCCGGCGCGGTGCCAGTATCGGGCTCGACGAGATTCCGAGCGGGGCCGATGCGGTGCCGCCTCGTCAAGAGGACCGACTGGCGCTCGGTGATGTTGAGGAGGCGGTTCGGCGGCTGCCGCTGGTGCAGCGCGAGGTGCTGCTTCTCGTGGTCTTGGACGAAATGAGCTATCGCGATGTTGCGGAAATCACCGGCGTACCGATCGGAACCGTCATGTCGCGCCTGTCGCGGGCGCGGTCGTTCCTGCGACAAGAATTCGATGGGGACAAGGAGCCGCGATTGAGACGGGTAAAATGACAAAGCAAAGGAAAATCGATGATTGGGCGCTAGCCGCCTATGCCGATGGCGAGCTTTCCGGCGATGCGGCCGCCGAGATCGAGGCGTTGCTCCGCGACGATCCGGAAGCACAGCTCGCCTTGGCCGAGCTCAAGCGTCAGAAGGCAGCTCTCAAGCAGGCCTATGACCCTGTGCTGGCCGAGACGATTCCGCCGGCCATCAGGGCCGTGGTGGCACGACCGCGGTTAGGCGATTGGTGGCAGACGGCGCGGCGGGTGATGCTGATCGGCGCGCTTGCGGCAGCCGTGGCGCTTGTCGTTCATGCGGTGGACCTGCGCGAGCTGACGAACTCTCAGGCGGCCAATATGGTGAGCGCGGTGCGCTCGGCACATGCCGTCTATGGCAGCGAGATCCGGCACCCGGTCGAAGTGGCGGCCGATCAGCGTGACCACTTGATGACCTGGTTGTCGAAGCGTCTGGGCGAGCCGGTCAACGCCCCCGATCTCGTACAGCATGGCTACCAGCTGGTCGGCGGCAGGCTGCTGTCGCTTGGGGAAAAGCCGGTTGCCTACTTCATGTATGAAAACGCCCGGAAGCAGCGGATGTCGCTCTACATCATGACCAATCCGGAGCACCGCAACACGGCGTTCCGGATGGAAGAGGCGGACGGCATCATGACC
>JBKOZY010000336.1:0-4914 GCA_046726135.1 Pseudomonadota bacterium
CCGACATCTATGCCGTGTTCCGCAAGGATCCACTGATTCCCTACCCCACCGTCGAACAGGGCACGCAGCAGACCCGCGGCATCCTCCAGGCGCATTGGCATCGCGAGGTGACGACCGGTGGCGGCCTCCAGTTCACCCCATTCGGCCGGGTGCGCGGCGACGTCTACGCCAACAACGACCTGCCCGACGACAACGGTCCCCTCCCCAACGACGTCGATCCGAGCCGGTTGCAGGACGAGCAGGTGACGAGCCGGCTGTTGCCGACCGGCGGCGTCGACATGCGCTGGCCCTTCGTGCGTGGCGATACGCTCGGCACGCAGATCGTGACGCCGGTGGTGCAGATGATCGCCGCTTCCGACGAGGTCGAGCGCGACCGCATCGGCAATGAGGACGCCATCACCCTCGACTTCGACGCGACGAGTCTGTTCCTGCATGACCGCTTCACCGGCCTCGACCGGTTCGAGGGCGGCACCAGGGTGAATGCCGGCCTGCTCTACACGCTGCTGTTCCCGCAGGGCGGCTTTGTCAGGGCGAGCTTCGGCGAAAGCTATCATGTCGCCGGCGCCAACAGCTTCCAGGACGATTCCGGCCTCGAAGGCACCGAATCCGATCTCGTCAGCGCGGTGGCGCTGCAGCCCTTCGACAATTTCCGGCTGACGGCTCAGGCACGGTTCGACGAGCAGACCTTCGACATCCACTCGATGGAGACCGGCGTCAACTTCGACATCGACCGCCTCAATGCTGCCGTGAACTACGTTAATTTGGAAGAAGAGCCGATCTATGGCCGCGACGATGCGCGCCAGCAGGTCTGGGCGACGGCAGACTATGCGCTTTATGCGGGGTGGAGCGTCTTCGGCGGATTCCGGTACGACATCGAATCAGACAGCATGATCCGCAATGTTGTTGGGCTGGGCTATGACTGCGATTGCGCCGATGTCCGCATCTCCTATCAGGAGGAATATCAGAAGGACCGCGACATCGAGCCGAACCGCTCGATTCAATTGTCGGTCCAGCTCAAGACCCTGGGTGGCGGAAGCATCGGCAAGGGGCTCTGACGGATGAGCTGGGAATGGCGCGAACTGCGATGGCTGTTGTCTTTGACGGCGCTTCTCGGTCTTGCCGTCGCCCTTGTTCCGCCGCCGGCGAATGCCGCGTCCTACCGCGTGCTGGTCACGGTCGATGACGAGCCGATCACCGAATATGACGTCGAGCAGCGCATCAAACTGCGCGAGGCCCTTGGTTATCGCCCGGACCCCGGCGATCAGCGCAAGAGGGTGCTGAAGAACCTCATCGACGATGTCGTCATCCGCATGGAGGCCAAGCGCAACAAGGTCGACATCTCCGACAAGCAGATCAACGAGTCGATCGAGAAGCTGGCCAAGGGCGCCAACACCACGGTCGAGGCCCTGCGCGAGAAGCTCAAGGAGAAGGGCGTTTCCATCGGCGCGCTCAAGCGCCATGTCACCGCGACCATTGTCATGCGCTGGCTGATGAACAAGGACGGCCAGAAGAAGACCACCGCCGATGCTGCGGAGATCGACCGGCGGCTCGCCAACTTCGCCAGCGACCCGCGCTTCAAGCCGGTGCTGCTCTATCAAATCGTCCAGATCGACCTGCCGGTCGAGCAGAGTGTCGGGGCGATGCGCGATCAGCTCGTCTATGCCCGCGCCATCGAAGGCCGCCAGATGGTCGAGCGCTACAAGGGCTGCTCCACGCTGCGCCAGGCTGCGGACGGCATCTTCAACGTCAGGATCAACAAGCAAATCGAGGCAATGGCCGAACGGTTGCCGCCGGAGATGCGGAAGGTGCTCGAGCAGGCCGGCACCAAGCGGTTGATCGGCCCGATGCCCTCCCAGGAGGGCGTAAGGCTGATCGCCTTTTGCGGCAAGCGCACCGCCGAGCCGCCGAAGCCCACCCGCGAGATGGTGGAGAACATGATCCTCAACGAGAAATATTCGTCCGAGGTCGAATC
Organism: Pseudomonadota bacterium; assembly: GCA_046726135.1. Lineage (GTDB taxonomy): Bacteria > Pseudomonadota > Alphaproteobacteria > Rhizobiales > Aestuariivirgaceae > DATAFF01. The sequence goes on from JBKOZY010000336.1 coordinate 1,973, forward strand.
GACCGTCCGGGAATTGCGCCGCAAGTCCTTTGTCGATTACAAGGACGCCTCGCTGCAGTCGCAGTAAGCCCCGAGGTTTAGAGCATGATGGCTCTGCCGCTTGCCCTGACCATGGGCGAACCGGCGGGCATTGCCCCCGAGATCACCGCGGCCGCCTGGCACGCCCTTGCCGCGGCCGGGCCAGTCTTCGTGCTCATCGGCGACGCCGGCCTGGTCCGCGACCGGGCGGGGGCGCTCGGCCGCGACATTGCGGTTCGCCAGGTCGCGACGATCGCCGAGGCGGCGGCAGCCTTTCGGGACGCCCTGCCGGTTCTCCCCTGCCCTTTGCGGCCGCCGGGGCCGCCACCCGGCCGCCCCGATCCTGGTCAGGCAGCAGCGGTGATACGCTCGATCGATCGGGTGGTGGAGCTGGCGCTTGCCGGCGAGGTCGCCGGCATCGTCACCAATCCGATCCAGAAGGAGACGCTCTACGCCGCCGGCTTCCGCCATGAGGGCCATACCGACTATCTCGCCGATCTGGCGGTGAAGGCGGGGCATCATGCCGAGCCGGTGATGATGCTGTCGGTCGGGTCGCTGCGCAGCGTGCCGGTGACCGTCCACATCCCGCTGAAGGACGTGCCGGGGCGGCTGTCGCAGGCTGCGATCGAGCGGCAGGCGCGGGTGCTGGCCGCGGCGCTGACGCAGCGCTTCGGCATCGCCAAGCCGAGGCTCGCGGTGACCGGCCTCAACCCGCATGCCGGCGAAGGCGGCCAGATCGGCGACGAAGAGGTGACGATCATTCGTCCCGCCATCCAGGCGCTGAAGGCAGCCGGCCTCGATGTCGCGGGGCCGCTCCCCGCCGACACTGCCTTTCAGGCCGACACCCGCGACCGCTTCGATGCGATCGTTTGCATGTATCACGACCAGGCGCTGATCCCGATCAAGACCATCGGCTTTCATGAGGGCGTCAACACCACGCTTGGCCTGCCCTTCATCCGCACCTCGCCGGACCATGGCACGGCGCTGGCGCTCGCCGGCACCGGCCGCGCCAATCCCCAGAGCCTCATCGCGGCGCTCAGGCTCGCCGAGCAGATGGCGAGAGAGTCGCCCAAGGGCTCCCCATGACCGACGACCGCGACGCGCTGCCGCCGCTTCGCGATGTGATCGCCCGCCACGGCCTGATGGCCCGGAAGGGTCTCGGCCAGAACTTCCTCCTCGACCTCAATCTGACGCGGCGCATTGCCCGGGCAGCGGCGCCGCTCGAAGGATTGACGGTGCTCGAGGTCGGCCCGGGCCCCGGCGGCCTCACCCGCGCGCTGCTGGCGGAGGGCGCGCGCCGCGTGGTGGCGGTGGAGCGCGATTCCCGCGCGCTGCCGGCGCTCGAGGACATCGCCCGCGCCTATCCCGATCGCCTCACCCTGGTCGAGGCCGACGCCCTCGCCATCGACTGGAACGATGTCGTCGGCGGCCGCGCCAAGGTGGTCGCCAACCTCCCCTACAACATTGCCACCGCGCTGCTGGTGCGCTGGTTGACGGTCGATGAATGGCCGCCCTGGTGGCTGTCGCTCACCCTCATGTTCCAGAAGGAGGTGGCGGAGCGCATCACCGCGCGACCGGGGAGCGATGCCTATGGCCGCCTGTCGGTGCTGGCGCAATGGCGCTCGATCGCCCGGCGGCTGTTCGACATTGACCGGCGGGCCTTTGTGCCCCAGCCCAAGGTGACCTCCACCCTTGTCGAGCTCGTGCCGCTGCCGCGCCCCGCGGTCAACTGCCCGGTCGAGGCCCTGGAGCGGGTCACCGCCGCCGCCTTCGGCCAGCGCCGCAAGATGCTGCGCACCAGCCTGAAGGCGCTCGGCGGCGACACCGAGACGCTGATCCGCGCCGCCGGCCTCGATGCCACCCTGCGCGCCGAAGAGGTGCCGGTCACGGGGTTCTGCCGGTTGGCAGCACTGGTAGGCAGTAGCCAATAGGCATTAGCAAGGCATCGTGCCTTTACCAATCATCTGCCGAGAGCGCAGCCGCCCTTCGTAAATTGATGGCCGTCCGCTTCCGCTTTTACTCACCAATTGCGAGCAAAACTCAAATCTATGCACCCGGAAGAAGACCCCTGGGGGTAGCGATTTGGCTTAACCGTTGCACAAGCGCTTTCGCGCGTGCAATTCGATCGCCCTCGGTTTTCTCCGGCTTTCGGCGCGAAGTTTCAGCCCATGGGTCATCATATCCGGACCTCGCCAGGAAGACCGCTGTGGCAGCGAGTTCAAGATCTATCGCGTCGGCGTGTGCTGCCAGATAGGCGAACTGTTGTCGTGGCGTTTCCGCTGGCTGAGCATTAGGAGCGAGATAAATCGAGTAAACGCCACCCCATTCAGCCCGCTGCTCACTCTCCTCTATATAGCCAAGGAGATGCCCGCGCCGAAGGGCCGATGCTACATCATCGCTGTAGGGACCATAATGCCCCGGTAACTGAAAGACAGGTCGTGCTCGAGTCCAGCCGCGGTGAGAAGGTATGCGATCTTTTGCAGCCTTGTGCGGCCAACGACGCGGCCACCAGCATCACGAACGATCGCAGCGACTTTCAATGCGCTGACTGACATGTGACAATTTCCCCGTCTGTGATGCGTTGAACCAAACCTTTCGCGTCGTCGTCCTCCGCGCGATGATAGGCGCGTAAGAGCTTGTACGTCGAAAGCGCGTCTACAACCTGTGAGCGCTCCTTCAAATCCACCAGTGCGCCGCCATCGGTCCGAACATTGATTTGGTCGATCGGGCCCTTCGAACCGCGTCCGGACTTGTAGGGCGAGCGCTCTTCCTCGTCGACGATTATACGGCAGGCGTTTGATTCGTCTTCACCGATCCAGTCGACCAATTTCTCATTTATGACCGCGCAGCAACGATCGATTTTGGCAGAGAGTTCCGGAGCCCGTGTACATTTGGGATCGAGCGCATGCTCGACTCTGGAACGT
>JBKOZY010000337.1:0-6445 GCA_046726135.1 Pseudomonadota bacterium
CTCTACAAGGTCGAGCTCGGACCGCTCGACGACCAGGGCAGGGCGGCGGCGGCGCTTGACCAGGTGGTGGCGCAGGGCCATTCGGACGCCCGCCTTGTCCGGGCAACGAACTGGTCTGATTGAGCAGGATAAATTGTTCCGTTTGGTTGCAATTGGGGGGTCTAGCCGATAATTTTTGGGCACTCTGCAAAGGTGGACGGCATGTGGGATCGATGGGTGAGGTGGCTGTCGGCGAGTGCCCTGGCGGCGGCATTGGCGTTCGCCGGCCTTGGCGCGGGAAGGGCGGCTCAAGAGGCCGCCGAGCCGGCGAAATTCGAGAGCAAGGCTCCCTATGCGATCCTCATGGATTCGCGCTCTGGCAAGATCTACTACGAGAATCACGCCGACGATTTGATGGCGCCTGCCAGCATGAGCAAGGTCATGACCATGATCATGGTCTTCGAAGGCCTGAAATCCGGGCGCCTGCACCTGACCGACGAGTTTGCCATCAGCGAGAATGCCTGGCGCAAAGGCGGGGCGTCATCGGGCGGCTCGACCATGTATGCCCAGCTGAATTCCAGGGTGAAGCTCGAGGACCTGATGCAGGGCGTGATCATCCAGTCCGCCAATGACGCCTGCATCGCCATAGCCGAGGGCATTGCCGGCTCCGAAGAGGCCTTTGCCGACCAGATGACGCGTCGCGCCCGAGAGCTTGGGCTGCAGAAGACCGTGTTCAAGAACGCCACCGGCCTGCCCGATCCCGAGCATAAGACCACCGCCCGGGAGCTCGCGCAGATTGCGCGCTACCTGATCGAGGTCTACCCGAAGGAATACAGTCTCTACAGCCGTCCGGATTTCACCTGGAACAACATTCGTCAGCAGAACCGCAATCCGCTGCTCGGCTCCTATCCGGGGGCGGACGGCGTCAAGACCGGCCATACTGACGAATCGGGCTACGGCCTGATCGGTTCGGCGGTGCGCGATGGCCGGCGCCTGATCGTTGTGGTGAACGGCCTCAAATCGACCAGGGACCGCGCCTCCGAGTCGCAGAAGCTGCTCGACTTTGGTTTCCGGCAGTTCCGCTCCTATGAGCTGTTCGGTGCCAACGAGACGGTCGGTGATGCCCGGGTCTGGGGCGGCACGTCGTCCTGGGTCAAACTGGTCGCCCGCGACCCGGTGCGCGTGCTGCTGTCCGACCAGGAAAAGCACAGCGCGCGCACCGAGATCGTCTATCGCGGACCGCTGATTGCGCCGGTCAACGAAGGCCAGGAGGTCGGCTTCATGCGGTTGACCATCGACGGGAAGGTCATCAGCCGGGTGCCTCTGATCACCGGCGCCAATGTTTCCACAAGCCCCGACATGTGGCGCAAGGCACTGGACAGCGTGATGTTCATGGCCTTTGGCGGCTAGGCATGATCCGGCAATGCCGCATGGCATCTTCATCACATTCGAAGGCGGGGAAGGGGGTGGCAAGAGCACCCAGGCGGCCCGCTTGGCGCATCGTCTCGAGGAGCGTGGCAGGCGCGTCGTCCTGACACGCGAGCCCGGTGGCACGCCCGAGGGCGAAGCGATCCGGTCGCTTCTGGTCACCGGCGATCAACGGCGTTTCACGCCGCTGTCGGAGGCCCTGCTCAACAATGCCCAGCGGCTCGAGCATCTGGAGAAGGTGATCCGCCCGGCTCTGGCTGCAGGCTCGGTTGTCATTTCGGACCGCTTCATGGACTCGACCCGCATCTATCAAGGCGTGGTCGGCGGTGTCGATGCGAGGCTCATTGCAGCGCTCGAGAATGCCGTGGTGGGACAAACCCGCCCCGATCTCACATTGATCCTCGACGTCCCCACGGAAATTGGCCTCGCCAGGGCCCACGCCCGCCAGGGGCAGCCGGATCGCTTCGAGAGCCGCGAGCTGGCCTTCCATGAGGCATTGCGGGCCGGTTTCCTGGCAATTGCGGCAAACGAGCCGGAGCGTTGCGCTGTCTTCGATACCAGTCGGGACAAGGAGGAGATCTTCTCCGCCATCTTCGCCGAGGTCGAGTCGCGGCTTGGCGACCGCCTGTACCGGACATGACCGACGACACGGACGACCCCCGGGAATCCGCCATCCATCCGCGTCGGCGGGCCGTGCTCTACGGCCATGAACGGGCCGAGCGGCGCATCATCGAGGCATGGTCGGCCGGCCGCCTTCACCACGCCTTCCTGATCGCCGGGCCCGAAGGCATTGGCAAGGCCACCTTTGCCTATCGGGTCGCGCGCTTCCTGCTCCGCCACCCCGATCCGGCCGCGGCAGCGCAGCCGAAGAGCCTCGAAGTCCTCGAGACCGACATGGTGTCCCGCCTGGTCGCCGCCCGAAGCCATCCCGACCTGGCGGTGGTCGAGCCGCGCTTCGACGACAGGACCAAGCGCATCAAGCGCGAGATCGCCGCCGACGATGCCCGAGTGCCCAATGCGTTCTTCGCCCTGACGGCAGGCCTCGGCGGGTATCGAGTGGTCATCGTCGATGCCGCCGACCATCTCAACAAGACGTCGGCCAATGCGCTCCTGAAGATCCTCGAGGAGCCGCCTCCACGCGCCATTTTCCTCATCGTCAGCCATGCTCCGGGAAATCTCCTGCCGACAATCCGGTCGCGCTGCATCCGGCTCGATCTTTCGCCGCTCGAGACCGCGACCGTTGAGCGTGTGCTGGGCGAGATCGTCGAGGAGCCGGGCGATCCCGACCTCACCAGGCAGGCCGCCGAGCTCTCCCGCGGCTCCCCCGGTCGGGCGCTGCAATTGCTGAACGCCCATGTGACCGGCCATTTCACTCGCTTCCGCAAGCTGGTCGCCGCCGGCCAGCCTTTCAACCGCAAGGACGCGCTCGAGATCGCCGCCGCTGTGTCGAGCCGCGGCGGTGAGGGCGATGAGGTCTGGGATATGTTCTGCTGGCTCATGACTGATTGGCTCACCGCCCATGCCCGCGCCCTGGCGCTCGCCGGCGCGGACAGCGCCCCGGCCTTTGCCGCGGCCCATGAGGAGATCACCGGTTCCCTTCGCCGGACGAATGCCCTAAACCTCGACCGCCGCCAAACCATCCTGGAAGCGTTCCGGGCGGTGGAGCAGGCGGCTGGACCACGCCCGACCGCATCATGACGAAGAAGACGTATTACCTCACCACGGCGATCTCCTACCCCAACGGGGATCCCCATATCGGTCACGCCTATGAGGCGTTGGCAGCGGATTCGCTGGCGCGCTTCAAGCGGCTGGACGGCTATGACGTCTTTTTTCTGACAGGTACTGACGAGCACGGCCTCAAAATGCAGCAGACCGCCGCCAGGGAGGGCGTGACGCCGCGGGAGCTGGTGGAACGGATGACCCCCAAGTTCCAGCGCATGGTCGAGCTCCTCGATTGCTCGATGGACGAGTTCATCCGCACGACCGAGGCGCGCCACCGCAAGACGGTCGAGGCGCTGTGGCAGCGCATGGTTGCGGCCGGCGATATCTATCTCGACAAGTACACCGGCTGGTACTCCGTCCGCGACGAGGCCTATTACGGCGAGGACGAGATCGAGGAACGCGACGGGCGTCGGTTCGCGATCAGGAGCGGAACGCCGGTCGAATGGGTCGAGGAGGAAAGTTATTTCTTCCGCCTCGCCTCCTATCAGTCGCGCCTGCTGGGCTATTACGATGCGCATCCGGAGTTCATCAGCCCGCCGGAGCGGCGCAATGAGATCGTCAGCTTCGTGAGGAGCGGCCTTCAGGATCTCTCGGTGTCGCGAACGACATTCGACTGGGGTATCCCGGTGCCGGGATCGCCCGGCCACATCATGTATGTCTGGGTCGACGCCCTGACCAATTACCTGTCGGCCACCGGTTGGCCGGACCCAAGCCCGCTGAACCGCTTCTGGCCCGCCGATCTCCATGTCATCGGCAAGGACATCATCCGCTTCCACACGGTCTACTGGCCAGCCTTCCTGATGTCGGCCGGCCTTCCCGTGCCGAAGCGGGTGTTCGCTCACGGCTTCCTGTTCAACAGGGGCGAGAAGATGTCGAAGTCCGTCGGCAACGTCATATCGCCCGACGAGCTCGTGGCCCGCTACGGCGTCGACCAGCTGCGCTACTTCTTCCTCCGCGAGGTGCCGTTCGGCCAGGATGGCAATTACAACCACGAGGCCATCATCAATCGGGTCAATGCCGACTTGGCCAATGACCTCGGCAATCTCGCCCAGCGCTCCTTGTCGATGATCGCCAGGAACTGCGCTGGTCGGGTGCCTGAGCCCGGCGCGCTGACCGATGCCGATCGCGATCTCCTCGCCGCCGCCGATGCGCTGCTCGAAGAGGCGCGGGCCCACCATGAGGTGCAGGCGATCAACCGCGCCCTCGACGCCATCTGGAAAGTGGTGGCGGATGCCAATCGCTATTTCGCCGCCCAGGAGCCCTGGGCATTGCGGCGCAGCGACCCGGCGCGCATGGCGACGGTCCTTTACGTCACCGCCGAGGTTCTGCGGCAGGTCGGCATCCTGGTTCAGCCCTATATGCCGCAAAGCGCCGGCAAGCTGCTCGATCTCCTGGCTGTCGCCCCCGACCGGCGGCGCTTCGCCGATCTCGCGACAAGGCTCGAGTCCAATGTCGAGCTGCCGCAGCCGCGGGCGATCTTCCCGCGGCTGCCCGGGCTCGAGGAGGAATCCGCGGCGGCCGGGACGGTGGGCAGCTGAGCGGCTCGGCCATGGACATGCCGCTGATCGTCGACAGCCATTGCCATCTCGATTTCGATGGCCTGCGCGAACACCTGCCGGAGGTGCTGGCGCGCGCCCGCGACCATGGTGTCAGGCTTGTCGTGACCATCGGCACGCGGGTCAGGCAGTTCGCCGCGACGCGGGCGCTGGCCGAGGCTCATGACGAGGTGTGGTGCACCGTCGGCACTCATCCCCACAACGCGGCCGAGGAGGCCGATATCGGCCTCGATGACTATGTCAGGCTGGCATCCCATCCCAAGGTGGTGGCGATCGGCGAAGCGGGCCTGGACTATCACTACGATTTTGCGCCGCGCGATGTGCAGCAGGCCGTGTTCAGGACCCAGGTCGCCGCCGCGCGCCTGACCGGCCTGCCGCTGGTGGTCCACAGCAGGGACGCCGAGGAGGACACGATTGCGGTGCTCGAGGGCGAGAGAGAGCAGGGGGCTTATACACCCCTCCTCCATTGCTACTCCTCCCGTCCCATCCTTGCCGAGCGCGGTCTGGCGATCGGCGCTTATGTTTCGTTCTCCGGCATGATCACCTTCAAGGGCGCCGAGGAGATCCGCGACGTGGCGCGCAGCGTGCCGCTCGACCGGCTGCTCGTCGAGACCGACGCTCCCTATCTCGCGCCGGTGCCATATCGCGGCAAGCCCAACGAGCCGGCCTATGTCGTCCACACGCTCGAGCGCCTTGCTGCCGTCAAGAATGTGAGCGTCGAGGAGATGGCGCGCCTGAGCTCGGCGAATTTCTTCAGGCTTTTCCGCAAGGTGATCCGCCCGCCCGCCTATGAGGAAGGTTCGTGAGCCTGCGATTGACCATCCTGGGCTGCGGATCGTCGGGAGGCGTGCCGCGCATCGGCAACAATTGGGGCGCCTGCGATCCCGACGAGCCGCGCAACCGCCGTCTCCGCTGCTCGCTCCTGGTCGAGCGCTTGGGCAAGGACGGCACCACGCGTGTCCTGATCGACACCGCGCCGGATCTCCGCGAGCAGCTGCTGGCGAGCGGCATCGGTGCTCTCGATGCGGTTCTCTGGACGCATGAGCATGCCGATCACACCCATGGGATCGATGAGCTGCGCGTCGTCGCGATCAATATGCGAAAGCGGGTCGCAGCCTTTGCCGACGATGCGACGGCCGACATGCTGCGCACCCGCTTCGGCTATTGCTTCGCCGCACCGCCGGGCTCCGAATATCCGCCCATCATCACGCTCGGCCGTCTCATGGCTGGCGAGCCGATCGCGATCGATGGCAAGGGCGGCCCGATCGACGCGGTGCCGTTCACCGTGCTCCACGGCTCCATGGAGGTGCTCGGCTTCCGCATTGGCGAAGTTGCCTACACGCCGGACATCAGCGGGCTCACCGAGGAGAGCCAGCACTGGCTCGCCGGCCTCGATCTATGGATCGTCGACGCCTTGCGCCACACGCCGCATCCGAGTCATTTCACCCTCGCCGAAGCGCTTGCCTGGATCGAGAGGCTCAAACCCCGGCGCGCAATCCTCACCAACATGCATGTCGATCTCGACTATGCGACGCTGCGCCGGGAGCTGCCCGCCGGCATCGAGACGGCCTATGACGGCTTGCGCATCGAGATTGAAAGCAGCAAATGGCACGGATGACATATTGGGCCGTGTTGGAGAGAGGCGAGGACGGCGGCTTTGGCGTGTTCTTTCCCGATCTTGACGGTTGCATCACACTCGGTGAGACGGCCGCGGAAGCCGCGGAAAATGCGCGTGAGGCGTTATCGCTCCACCTAGAGAC
>JBKOZY010000338.1:0-6603 GCA_046726135.1 Pseudomonadota bacterium
ATCTTCGAGTCGGCCGCCATTCTCGGCTTCCTCGCTGCCGCCCATCCCGACAAGGGCCTGGCGCCGGCGCCCGGCAGCAATGACCATGGCATCTTTCTCGCCTGGCTCAGCTTCATGAGCAGCAACATCTATCCGGCTATCAACCTTGCCTTTCACGGTCGTCCACTGGTCGAAAGCGACGAGGATTTCGCCATGCTGGGCAGGGGAGGCGATGCGCATGCGAACCGCCTGTTCGATATCGTCGACGAGCGGCTCGGACGGGAAGGGCCCTATGTCCTGGGCGAGAGCTTCTCGGCTGCCGACATCTATCTCTTCATGCTCGGGCTGTGGGCCAAGCCGAGCGAGCGCGCGCTGCACGAGCGCTGCCGCAACGTCGCGCGGGTCGGCGAGGAGGTTCGGCGGCGCCCCAAGCTCAGGGCGACGCTCGAGGTGCACGGGGTGGCGCAGCCCCAAGGATAAGTTGAACTGCTCGCGGGGCGATTGGTTAACCACCATAACTCGTCCATTGGTTGCAGCCGGAGGGTCGAAAGAGTTGATTTACCGAATCCTGGGAGGATCGCCATCGGTACGATAAGGGGCGGGAAACCGGGGACTTGCTGATCATGCACGGTGCCTACACCATGGTGGGATCTACGGAGTTGGAAACGGGCGTCGCCCGGCTGAAGACGGTGCTCATTGTCGAGGACAATGAGCTCAATATGAAGCTGTTCAACGATCTGCTCGAGGCCCATGGCTATCGGGTGCTGCAGACCCGCGATGGCCTGTCGGCGCTCGACATCGCCCGTCAGCACATGCCCGATCTCATCATCATGGACATTCAGCTTCCGGAAGTGTCCGGCATCGAGGTCACCAAGTGGCTCAAGGAGGATGATACGCTGCGGCGCATCCCGGTCATCGCGGTCACCGCCTTTGCCATGAAGGGCGATGAAGAAAAGATTCGCGAGGGCGGCTGCGAAGCTTATATCTCGAAGCCGATCTCGGTTGTGAGCTTCCTCGAAACCATCGATGGTTTCCTGAAGGGCAGGGCATGACGGCCAAAGTACTGGTTGTCGACGACATACTGGCCAATGTCCGCCTGCTCGAGGCGAAGCTCATGGCGGAGTATTTCGAGGTGACGACCGCCATGAACGGACTGGACGCGCTGGAATGCGTCCAGCGGGTCAAGCCGGACATCGTGCTGCTCGACGTGATGATGCCGGGGATGGACGGCATCGAGGTGTGCCGCCGCATCAAGACCAATTCGGCAACGCTGCACATTCCGGTGATCATGGTGACGGCGCTCGACCAGCCGGAGGACCGGATCCGCGGCCTCGAGGCCGGCGCCGACGACTTCCTGACCAAGCCGGTCAACGATCTCGCCCTGTTCTGCCGGGTCAAGAGCCTGGTAAGGCTCAAAATGCTGACCGACGAGCTCCTGTCGCGGCACGGGCCGGACAACGAGGAATTCATCCGCCGGAGCGGCGGTCTCGGTGGCGAGCTTGACGAGCCGGGACAGGTGCTGCTGGTCGACAATCGCGGCCTGCTGCATGAGCGGATCCGGGCGGCGCTGGCGGGGCGCCATCTCCTCGACTGTGTCAGCGATCCGCAGAAGGCGGTGCTGGTGGCGGCCGAGAAGAGCTACGAATTGGTGCTCATCAATCTCGATCTCGATGGCTATGACGGCTTGCGGCTGTGCTCGCAGCTCAGGTCGCTGCAGCGGACCCGACAGATCCCGCTCCTGATCATCGTCGATCCCGACGATCACCAGCGCATGATCAGGGCCCTCGATATGGGAGTGAACGACTATCTGATGCGGCCGATCGACCGGCAGGAGCTGCTGGCGCGGGCCAACACCCAGATCCGCCGGTCGCGCTTCACGACGCGGCTCAGGGACAATGTCCAGCAGTCGATGGAGCTGGCGGTCACCGATGCACTCACCGGTCTCTACAACCGTCGACACCTCGACACGCAGGTGGCGGCGCTGGTGGACAATGCGGCAAACCGCGGCATGCCGCTGTCGGTGCTCGCCGTCGATGTCGATTACTTCAAGACAGTGAACGACAGCCATGGACATGATGCCGGCGACCGGGTGCTTCAGGAGCTGGCGCAGCGCATCCGGAAGAATACTCGCAGCCTCGACCTTGCCTTTCGAACCGGCGGCGAGGAGTTCGTGATCGTGCTGCCGGCCACCGATCGGTCGGTGGCGCTCAAAGTCGCTGAGCGACTGAGGCGCTCGGTGAGCGGCCGGCCGTTCAATGCGGGGGCGCGCTCTGGTCCGCTGCCGATCACCATCTCGGTCGGGATCGCGAGCTTCGAGGCCCCGAGCGACACGCTCGAGGATCTCCTCAAGCGCGCCGATCTGGCGCTCTACCGCGCCAAGAGGGAAGGTCGCAACCGGGTCATCGCCGACGCGGCGTGAGCCGGTCACTGCCTGGAGCCGCCAAGCCAGGCGGCAATGTCAGCGATCGACCGGAACAGCACCGAAGGGTCGGCGCTCGATGCAACGAAATCGCAGGAGCGCCAATAGTCCTCGGCCTCGCGGTCGATTGCCCGCACGATGACGGCCCGGCCGCCAATCCTCTCGGCAGCGTCGACACATCGTTCAAGCGCGTGGCGCAGGAGAGCGCTGCCAATGCCGCGCCCGACGTAAGCAAGATCGACCGCCAATTGGCCGAGCAGGATGCATGGCATCGGATCGGGCGGGCGGCCGGTCCGTATCTTGCGCGGAACGATCGAAGACGAGACTGCGGTTGGTGCGAGCCCGTAAAAGCCAACAACGCGCCCATCGTCCGGAACCACCATCACGCGGGTGAAGCCTCTGGCCTGATTGGCCAGTGCATAGCTGCGCAGCCAGTCATTCAAGGCAGGCTTGCCACAGTCGAATTGCGCAAGATCATGATGGGCGCCGAGCGCCTCAGGAGGCGAGATCATTCAGAAGGCTTGCTGTCCCATGGTGCCTTCCGCGACAACCGTCTCCGCATTCTTGCCGAAGCACGGGCGACGGGAGCGTCGATGGCGGCAGCGAACTCTGCAAATGCGTCGGGCGACATGCGAATGATCGTCTCGTTGAGGATCGCCAACTGGGCATCGCGCAGAGCGGCGCGGCGCACGAACTCGGTGCGCGACAGCCCGCTCAGCTCCGCGCCGCGGTCGATGATCCCGAGATCGTCGTCGCGAAAGCGCATTGAGACCGCTGCATCCCGCTTTTGAGTTGCCGCCATGGTTTTACTCTAAGTTTGTATTGCGTTCATATATACATGCAACGTTGACCAAACGCCAGCCCCTCCTGGCGCGATTTACCTTAAGCCTTTACTAATCAATGCATTTTTGCCTGTCCAAAGGCCCGGACGCGTTGGCGGGCGTAGGTCCGTTCGATAAAGTTGAAGGGAATAGGGCGGCGATATTTCCAGCCCGAACAAGCCTCGCGGTCACCGGGTCCGCCGCATTTCCCGGCCCGCGAGGCTGGCCGGTCCGGTCGGTCCGAGTGGCCTCCTCGATTTGACCGGCTGGACCGGCCGCCTTGCTTGCGTCACGTGCGCTTGACATCGATCAAACGCTTGTTTAAATCAAGCGTATGAATGAGCAAGGCGATACGCGCACCAGGCTCCTCGAGGCGGGACTCGACCATTTCGGCCGGGTCGGTTTCGAAGGCGCCAATATCCGTGCCATCGCCGCCGCCGGCGCCGCCAATATCGCGGCAATCAATTACCATTTCGGCGGCAAGCGCGGCCTCTATCTCGCCGTTGCGAACCACATTGTCGAGGGCATCGCGGCGACGATCGGGCCGCTGGCCGGCGAAATCATCGCACTTGCCGCGCGTCCGCAACTGACCCCGGCGGAAGCCCGCAGCGCTCTCCGTCAATTCGTCAAGACAGCCGGGCGGCTCCTTGCCACCAGCCCCAAGGCAGAGCGCTGGGCGCGTTTCATCCTGCGCGAGCAGCTCGACCCGACCGACGCCTTCGACCTCATCTATGACGGGATCATGGGGCGGATGCACCGCACGCTGACGGCGCTGGTCGCGGCGGTGCTCGAGCTCGATCCCGAATCCGAAACGGCACGGCTCGAGGCGTTCTCGCTGCTCGGCCAGGCCATGATCTTCCGCTTCGCGCGCGCAGCCGTGCTGAAGCGACTCGATTGGCCGACAATCGGCGATGGCGAGGCCGACAAGATCGTCGCTCAGCTCGAACGGGCGGTGGCCCGGCTCGGAGCGCGATCATGAGCACCTTCCTCTGCTCGCTGGCATTGCTTGCAGCCATCCTGCCGTTCTGCCCGCGGGCGATGCCGGTCCATAATGGCTATGTCGAGGGCGAATATGTGCTGATGGCGCCGCGCGAGGCCGGACGCATCGAGCGGCTGGCCGTGATCGAGGGCCAGACCGTCAAGGCCGGCGACCTGCTGTTCAAGATCGACACGTCGGAGATCAGCCGCCAGGTCGACGCCGCCAAGGCCAGGCTCGCCCAGGCCGAAGCGCAGCTTGCCGATCTCGAGACCGGCGAGCGGCGCGAGGAGCTGGCAGTGCTCGAGGCGGCGCTTGCCGCTCAGGAGGCAGCACTTGCCGATGCCAACCGTGTGATGGCGCGCCAGAAGGATCTTTACGAGCGCCGGGTGGTGTCCAAGGCGGCGCTCGATGACGCCACCGCCAAGCGGGATTCCGCCGAGGCGCTGGCCCAACAGGCGCGCCATCGGATCGAGGTCGCCAAGATGCCGGCGCGCGGCCGGGCGATCGATGCGGCGCGCCAGAATGTCGAGTCGGCGCGTGCCGATGTCGCGCAGATAAGCTGGCGCGAGTCGCAGTTCGAGGTGAAGGCGCCGACCGATGCGGTGGTCGACCGCGTGTTCCGCCGCGAGGGCGAGATGGCGGCGTCCGACAAGGCAGCGATCCAGCTTTTGCCACCGGGCAATCGCAAGGTCCGGTTCTTCGTCAATGAGCAGGAACGCTCGTCTTTCGCACCGGGCACGATCGTCAGGGTGTCCTGCGACGGCTGCCCCGACACCCTCAAGGCCACGGTGAGCCGGGTCGCCAATCAGGCGGAGTTCACGCCGCCGGTGATCTACAGCGTCGAGAGCCGCGACAAGTTGGTCTATGCCGTCGATGCGCGGCCCGATCCGGGCTCCGGCGCGACGCTCCATCCCGGTCAGCCGGTCGATGTGAGGCTCGAATGAACGTCATCGAGGTGAAAGGGCTGACCAAGATCTTCGGCGACCGGGTGGTGGTGGACCATATCGATCTCGAAGTGGCGGAAGGGGAGATTGTCGGCTTCCTCGGACCCAATGGCAGCGGCAAGACCACAACCATCCGCATGCTGTGCGGACTGTTGAAACCGGATGCGGGGCAGGGCACCTGCCTCGGGCTCAACATCCTGACCGAGAGCGACCGGATCAAGCTCCAGGTCGGCTATATGACGCAGCGCTTCTCCTTCTACGAGGACCTGACGATCAGGGAGAATCTCGAATTCGTGGCGCGGCTCTATCGGCTGAAGCCGGTCCGCGAGCAGGTCGATCGCACGCTGGAGCGCCTCGGCCTCGCCAAGCGGCAGGATCAGCTTGCCGGCACGCTGTCGGGCGGCTGGAAGCAGCGGCTGGCGCTCGCCGCCTGCATCATGCATGCGCCGAAGCTGCTGCTGCTCGATGAGCCGACAGCCGGTGTCGACCCCAAGGCGCGACGGGAATTCTGGGACGAGATCCATGCGCTGTCCGGCCAGGGTCTGACGGTGCTGGTGTCGACCCACTATATGGACGAGGCCGAGCGCTGCCACCGCATCGTTTATATCTCGGCGGGGCGGATCATCGCCCGGGGCACGGTGGACGAGGTGATCAACAGCTCCAATCTCACCACCTGGCTGGTCGAAGGAGCGGAGCTTGCGGCACTCGCCGATGATCTCCGCGACATTCAGGGCATCGATCAGGTGGCATCCTTCGGCAACACGCTGCATGTGGTCGGGCGCGACGAGCAGGCATTGGCCGCGGCGATCGCGCCGTTCCGGGCGCGCTCCGATCTCGCCTGGCACAAGGGAGAGACCAGCCTCGAGGACGTGTTCATCCAGCTCATGAACGGAGCGCCCGGCCAATGAACAATGCCAGGCGGTTCTCGCTCGCCCGCACCATGGCGATCTTCCTCAAGGAGCTGATCCAGATGCGGCGCGACCGGCTGACGCTGGCGATGATGGTCGGCATCCCGATCGTCCAGCTCGTGCTGTTCGGCTTCGCCATCAACACCGATCCGAAGGAGCTGCCGTCCTATGTCAAGTTCGAGGAGTCGAGCCGCTTCTCGCGGGCGCTGCTCGCGGGGCTGGTCAACTCAGGCTATTACCGCATCGATGGCAGCGTCGCGACGGATGCCGCGGGCGAGCAGCTGCTGCAGGACGGCAAAGCCTCCTTCGTGGTGACCATTCCGGCGGGCTTCGAACGCTCGATCCTGCGCGGCGAGACCGCCAAGCTGATCGTCGAGGCCGATGCCTCGGATCCCGCCGCGGCATCCAATGCCATCGGCGCCCTCAACGACATTGCGACCCAAAGTCTCGCCAGCGAACTGACCGGCGCGCTGGCGCCGCGCCAGGAAGGTCCGGCGGTCGAGGTGGTGGTGCACCGCCTCTACAATCCCGAGGGCATCACCCAATACAACAT
>JBKOZY010000339.1:0-7849 GCA_046726135.1 Pseudomonadota bacterium
GCGGCATTCAGACCGCTATTGCCTATAGCGGGGCCAATGACAGCTTCTTCATGATGAGTGTCATTGATGATCGGGCCGGCGGGAAGGTGACCGATCCCTGGCGTCAATTCGAGCTCTGCGCCGGTCTTGCCGCCCGCCGCACCCGCATTGCGATCGAGCCGAAATCGGGGTCGCTGGTGCTGGTCGGCGAGCTGTTCCTCGCCGGCATCGACTATTGGCAGCTGGCAAAGGCGATCGAGAGCTTCGTCAAGGACTGCCGGGAGGTGATGATGGCGCCCGCAGGCGGGGCCGGTCATGGCCCCTCGCTGCCGTCTTTCGCCAATGACGAGGAATTCATCCGGGTGTAGCAGGTCGCGGCTCCGCGCCTTCATCGGTGACGATCAGGTCCATCGGAATGTCATGCGGCTGCGGAAAGATGGTGGTGAGACGGGCTCGCGCGAGGCCGATGCCGATGGCGAGCGGCGGCCGGTCCGGCAGCCCCAGCGTCCGGTCGAAGTAGCCGCCGCCATAGCCAAGCCGGTAGCCCGCATTGTCGAAGCCGACGGTCGGGGCCAGCACCGCATCGGGACGGATCGGCCGGCATTGACGCGGCACCGGGATGTTCCAGAAGCCGCGCTCCAGCGGCTCGCCGGGCGACCATTGCCAGAACACGAGCGCTGCGCCCTTCTCGATGATGACCGGCAGCGCGGTGGCGATGCCGTCTTGGGCCAGCAACACCGCCAGTGGCCTGAGGTCGAGCTCGGACTTGATCGGCCAATAGAGGCTGGCAACCTTGGCGCCATGGTCACGGATCGCCGCATGGACGACAGGGATGATGCGGGCTGCCGCCTCTGCTCTCGCCTCATGGCCGAGCGCGGCGCGCATCTCGAGCAGGCGCTGGCGCTCGTTGCGCCGCCATTCGCGAATCGCTGGCCAATCCTTGCCGGAGATCGTCGTCATCATTCCGCTGCCGCGGCCCGCAGGCGCCGCGTGGCGAAGATCGTTTCGTTGCCGGCATGCGGATCATGCGGCACGAGCAGCGACAGGCACAATGCGACCCCCGCCATGGCAGCGCCGATGACGAACACCGCCGCGCTATCGATGTCCCAGACGATACCCAGCGGAATCGGCAGAAGCACCGCGGCAATGTGGTTGATCGAGAAAGCGACGCCGGAGGTCGGGGCTATATCGCCAGGGTCGGCGATCTTCTGGAAATAGGTCTTGTGGGCGATCGACATGGCGAAGAACGCATTATCGAGAACATAGAGACCGGCGGCGATCCACGGATTCCCGACCAGCGCATAGGCGAGGAACACCAGGATCAGCCCGACATGCTCGAGGATCATCGAGCGGCGATCGCCGAGCCGGCCGATCAGCGCGCCGAGTGCCGGCCCGAGCGCCATGTTGATCGCGGCGTTGATCAGCAGCAGCAGCGTGATGCTCGAGACGTCGTAGTCGAATTTTTGCACCATCAGGAAGGCGGCAAAGACGATGAAGATCTGCCGCCGCGCGCCGCCCATGAACACCAGCGCATAATAGAGCCAGTAGCGCGACCTGATCACGATCTGCTTGCGTTGCGGCACTTCTTCCTTGAAGCGGGGGAAGGCGAGGGCGATCAGCGCGGTGAGCAGCAGCGAGATTATCCCGCCGGCGGCGAACAGCCAGACATAGCCGAGGCTGAGCCAGCGCCATAGCAGGAAGATCAGCCCATAGGCGGCGATGGTGGCGCAGGCCGAGGCGGACAGCACCCGGCCGAGCTGGCGCGGCGCATTTTGCTTGTCGAACCATTGCAACGACAGCGACTGGGCCACCGTCTCGTAATAATGGAAGCCCAGCGACTTGATGAGGGTGGTCGTGTAGAAGCCGAGCGGGCTGGGGAAGAGACCCGTCATCGCAACACCGGCCCCGATCACCGTCAGCGACAGCATGCCGAGCGTCTGCTCGCGCATGATGAGCAGGAACAGCACCGCAGCGAACGAGAGGAAGCCAGGGATCTCGCGCACCGTGTGCAACATGCCCATGTCGGTGCCGTCGAAATGGATGGCGTCGATGGCGAAATTGGTATGAAGCGCATTCCATGTCGCGAACGAGAGATAATTCGCGACCGACATCAGCATCAGGGCGTTGACCGGCGAGCGCCAGCCCTGCGCCCGATGGGCGCTGACCTCCTCAGCCATCGATTTGACGTCACCTCCGCTGCTGATCCATGGGCTCTTAGCATTTCATCCCATGAAGCCCTATCGAGTTTCACGCATGGGACGTGTGCAACTTACATCCCGCCACAACCTCTCATCTACGTTTTGTGTCCCATCTGCAACAGGTGCTTGAGAAAAGGTAAACGGCAATCTCAGGCCGCTTGCAGCGAATCAGTAAACGCGAAAAGGTGAACTTGATCATGGGGATGATCATTGCTTGGCAGCAGCTCGAAACGGGGTTCGCGCAGCGCCACTGAGAGGGGAGACTGAGGCGGGGTGGATGCGGGGTCCGCCCCGCTTCCCTATTTGGGCCGAGGCCATGGCCGCCTGCCACCGCTGCGACGGAATTCTCTTTCTCCCTGCGTCTCCCATCAGACATCGAAATCGTGAGGAGAGGTATGAGGAGATCATTCGCGCTCATCGCAACGGGCCTTGCTGCCCTGACCAGCCTTGGCCTTGTGGCCGGTGATTTGGTCGCCGATCAGTCCGGCCATCGCTCCGGCCATTACCGTGGCCATCAGGGCATGAGCGAGCGGATACGCGAGTTCGCTGGGCGCTATGACGCCAACAAGGACGGCAAGATCAGCCAGCAGGAAATCGACCAGAACCGCACCGCCTGGCACCTCGAGTTCGACATCGACAAGGATCTCGGGCTGACGCTTCAGGAGTTCGAGCGGCTGTGGCTCAAGGCGCGGCATGTCGAGATGGTGCGGGATTTTCAGCTGTTCGACCGCGATGGCGACGGCAAGGTCACGGTCGAGGAGTACAAGCGCCCGCTCGCCGAGATCGTGGAGCGCCGCGACCGCAATGGCGACGGTGTGCTGAGCAAGGAAGACCACCCGCGTCGTGGGCCACGGCCCCACGACACGGGGCATGAGCACGATGATCGTCGGGATGGGGACAACCAAGGTTCCCGCCAGAACGACGGCTGATCTCTGCCAGCCCGGCGATCATCGTGTGGGCCCGCTCGCATCGCGCCGGCGGGCCCTTCCGGTGAGTGAGTAGTGAGGTCGTGAGTAGCGGGGGCCGAGCACCGCCCAACAACTACTCGCTACCGACTGCCAGCTCCAGCACCCTCTCGGGATCGTCGTCGTCAGAAAAGGCGAGAAAATCCGCCTCCGATTCGATCGCCGCCTCGAGCAGGCGATGATAGTCCTGGCGCGGCAGATCAATCGCTCCGAGCGCTCGCAGATGCGGCGTGGTGAATTGAGTGTCGAGTAGGCAAAAGCCGCCGGCGTTCAGCCGCGCCACCAGGTGAACCAGCGCCACCTTGCTGGCATTGCGCTCGCGCGAGAACATCGACTCGCCGAAAAAGGCTCCGCCGAGCCGGACGCCATAGAGCCCGCCGACCAGCTGCCCTTTCTGCCAGGTCTCCACCGAATGGCAGCAGCCGAGCCGGTGGAGCTGCGTGTAGAGCGAGCGGATGCGCCCATTGATCCAGGTGTTCGGCCGTCCGAGCGCTTTGGTGGCGCAGCCGTCGATGACTTCGCCGAATGCCGTGTCGATCCGGATCTCATAAGCGGCGCGGCGGATCGCCTTGCGCAGGCTGCGGCCGACATGGAGCTGGTCGAGAGGAAGCACGCCGCGCACCTCCGGCTCCACCCAATAGAGGGCGCTGTCCTCGGCGCTCTCGGCCATCGGGAAGATCCCGGCGGCATAGGCGCGCAGCAGCGTTTGCGGTGTGATCGTCGTCATCCAAGCCAAGCTTAGGCGCGGCTGAGGAACTGCTCAAGCCAGTGGATATTGTAGCGGCCGTCAATGATGTCGTGATCGGCGAGCAATTCCTGGAACAGCGGAATGGTGGTTTCGACCCCCTCGATGACATATTCGCCGAGCGCCCGCCGGAGCCGCATCAAGCATTCCGTGCGGGTCTTGCCGAACACGATCAGCTTGCCGATCAGGCTGTCATAATAGGGCGGAATCCGGTAACCGGCATAAAGTGCCGAATCGACCCTGACACCAAGGCCGCCCGGCACGTGAACGGCATCGACCAGGCCCGGCGATGGCGCGAAAGTCTTGGGATTCTCGGCATTGATCCGGCACTCGATGGCATGGCCGGAGAAGGTGACGTCCTTTTGCGAGAAGGGCAGTTTCGCCCCGGCCGCGACGCGGATCTGCTCCTGCACCAGATCGAGGCCGGTGATCATCTCGGTGACCGGGTGTTCGACTTGCAGCCGCGTATTCATCTCGATGAAATAGAACTCGCCATTCTCATACAGGAACTCGACCGTGCCGGCGCCGCTATAGCCAAGCTTTGCCATGGCGGTGGCGACGCGCTCGCCGATCTGCTCGCGCTGCGAGGCATTGAGCGCCGGCGACAGCGCCTCCTCCCAGACCTTCTGGTGGCGCCGCTGCAGCGAGCAGTCGCGCTCGCCGAGATGGACGGCGCGCCCCTGTCCGTCGCCGAACACCTGGATCTCGATGTGACGGGGGCGGCCCAGGAACTTCTCGATATAAACCGCATCGTCGCCGAACGAGGACTTGGCTTCGCTCTGGGCGGTGCGGTACGCCACCTCCATGTCCTCGGGGCTTCGCGCCACCTTCATGCCGCGGCCGCCACCGCCGGCAGCCGCCTTGATGAGAACCGGATAGCCGATCTCGGCGCCGAGCCTCAACGCGGCGGCGATGTCGGGCGTCGCGCCGTCCGAGCCAGGCACCACCGGAATGCCGAGGACCTGGGCGGTGCGCTTGGCCTCGATCTTGTCGCCCATCGTGCGGATGTGCTCGGCGCTCGGGCCGATGAAGGTAATGCCGTGCTCGGCCAGGATCTCGGCGAAGCGCGCATTCTCGGCGAGGAAACCATAGCCCGGATGCACCGCCTCGGCCCCGGTGATCTCGCAGGCCGCGACGATGGCCGGAATGTTGAGATAGCTGTCGCGTGCCGAGGGTGGTCCGATGCACACGCTTTCATCGGCGAGCCGCACATGCATCGCGTTGGCATCGGCAGTGGAATGGACGGCGACGGTCGAGATGCCGAGCTCGCGACAGGCCCGCAGCACCCGAAGGGCAATCTCACCTCGATTGGCTATCAAGATCTTGTCGAACATCACTCAATGATCATGAGCGGCTCGTCATATTCGACCGGTTGCGCATCGGCCACGATGATCTCCTTGACGCGGCCGGAGCTCGGGGCAGGGATGGGGTTCATCGTCTTCATCGCCTCGATGATGAGGAGCGTCTGCCCCTGCTTCACCTCCTGGCCGACCTCGACAAAGGCCTGGGCCCCCGGGGCCGGTGCCCGATAGGCGGTACCGACCATCGGCGACCTGACGGTTCCGGGATGGATCTCGGCAGGGCGCGGCGCCGATTGCGTGGCATGGGCCTCCGCCGCCCCGGCCGCATTGGTCCCGAGCGAGACCGCGGGCATTCCGACGCCAGCCTGGACGACCTGGATCGGCCGCGCCACCCGGACCCGCAGCCCGTCCTGCTCGATCTCGATCTCGGACAGACCCGTCTCGTTCAGGAGATCCGCCAGCTCGCGAATGATCTCCCGGTCGAAACCCTCGCGCTCCAAGGTGGGCTTGGCCTTCGACATTCTCCCATCCGTCACGGCGCACGCGGTGCGACAAGCGGGGCGATGGCCTCCAGAGCGAGCTCATAACCCAGAGGCCCGAAGCCGCAGATCACACCCGTGGCGAGTGGCGACACGAAACTCTTATGACGAAAGGGCTCGCGCTTGTACACATTTGAGAGATGGATCTCCACCAATGGCACGGTGAGCATTTTCAAGGCATCGTGCAGCGCCAGCGACGTATGGGTGTAGGCGGCGGCGTTCAACACCACGCCCGATGCCTCCTGCCCGGCACGCTGGACCATGGAGACGAGCTCACCCTCGCCATTGGTCTGGGCGAATAGGATCGAGATGCCGAGCCGCTCGGCGGCGGCACGGCAGCGCTGCTCGATTCCGGGCAGCGTCTCGCTGCCATAGATGTCGACCTCGCGTGTTCCGAGGAGGTTCAGGTTCGGCCCGTTCAGGACGTGGACTGGTTTCGCCATCTGGTCTGGTTCCGCCGGAGGCAGTCGTCGTGGCAATAGGCGGTGATCCGTGCGCTTCCCTCGATTGCCTACCGCCTCCTGCCTGCTCGCCGACCTCAACAGGATTTGCAGCCGCCAGCCTCCTTGACCGCTGCCACTGCGCTGGCCAGCCCGTCATACCCCGGTGCACCCGGTATCAGCGTCTGGTCGATGACGAAGGCAGGCGTGCCTTGAATGCTCAGCGCTTCGGCGAGCGCATGGTTCTGGGCAATGATCTTCGCAACATCCGCGCTTTCCATGTCGGCCTTGAGCTTCGGGATGTCGAGGCCGACCGTCTTGGCGACCGCAAGGACCTTGGCCTCGTCGACCGTGCCTCGCTCGCGCATCAGTGCCAGGTGGAAATCCCAGTATTTGTCCTGGCGGCGCGCGGCAATGGAGGCCTTGGCGGCGGTGACCGAGCCCGGCCCGAGAATGGGAAACTCCTTGATGACCAGCCGCACGTCCTTGTCCTTGTCGAGCAGCTTCAGGACATCGGGAAGCGAGTGGCGGCAGTAGCCGCAATTGTAATCGAAGAACTCGACCACGCTGATCTTTCCTTCCGGATTGCCGGCCACATGATCGTCGGCCGAGCGGAAGATCTCCTTGGAACGCGAGGAGATCACCGACACCGCGGCCTGCTTCTCCGCCGCCTTCTCCTTCTTGTCCAACGCGTCGATGACTTCGCGCAGCACCTCGGGATGCTTGAGCAGATAGTCGCGCACCATGGTGCCGAACTTCTCCTCGGTGAGGCCCGTCTCGGCGGCGCTCAATGCCGCTAGGGAAGCCGCCGCCGTCAGCAGCCCGAGACCAAGCGCGCCGGCGCGAAGAATCGCACGAAGCTTCACCATGATTTCGCTTTCTCCAAATCGTCAGATCGCTGGCTTCATAGCGCTTTTGCCAGCCGCGCTCTATCGGTCTTTCTTGCTGTAGTTCAAAATGTCGTTAGCTTTCAACCACTCAGGGCTGCCCTCGGCAAATGATTTAAGGGCCCGCTGAGCCTTCTCGGTGGCGAGTTTCTTGTCGCCTTTGAGAGCCGCCGCCTCGGCCGTCGACAGTTCCGCGAGCGCGATGTTGCCAAGTCGCGCCTGGGCCTGGGCCCGCAACAGATGGACGCGCGACATGCCGGGCTCGGCCCGCTGCACCACTTTCAAGACGGCGAGTGCCGCCCTGGCGTCCTCCGGCCGCTCCGTCCCGACCAGCGACTGGGCCAGCATCAGGTTGATCAGGCCATTATTGGGCAGGAGCTGCACCGCCTGCCTGAGCGGCGCGATCGCTTCGGCCGGCCGGCCGCCCTCGAGCAGCGCCTGGCCTTTCAGCTCCCAGAAATAGGGGTTCTTCGGCACTTCGGCGATCAGGCTGTCGATCTCCGGGATGGCGTTGGGCAGATCGCCGATGCGAAAAGCCGCAATCGCCCTGGCATAGCGGGCGGGCAGCGTGCGGTCGCTCGGGGGATATTTCTGGTAGACCACCTGGACCGAGTTCAGGAACCCGAACAACTTGGCCTGCATCAGCTCATGGCGCATCACCAGGGCCGGCGCGTCGGGCTTGTCGAAATAGGGACTCTTCTTGACGATCTGCTCGAGATTGCGGATGCGCTCGAGCGGCATCGGGTGGGTCAGCGCATAGGGGCTGACATAGCGCGTCGAGGCGATCGACTGATT
>JBKOZY010000340.1:0-13068 GCA_046726135.1 Pseudomonadota bacterium
TGCCGATGGCGATCAGCTCGACCGGCGAGCGGGTCTCGATATCGGCGATGACCTGGCGGAGGTGACGCTCGAGATAGTTGCCGTGATTGACCGAAAGGGTCGAATCATCGACCGGCGCGCCATCCGAGATCACCATCAGGATGCGGCGCTGCTCGGAACGGCCGAGCAGGCGATTATGGGCCCAGATGAGAGCCTCGCCGTCGATGTTCTCCTTCAGCAGGCCCTCGCGCATCATCAACCCGAGATTGCGGCGGGCGCGGCGCCAGGGCATGTCGGCCGATTTGTAAACGATGTGACGAATGTCGTTGAGGCGTCCGGGTGCCGGCGGCTTGCCCTCGGCGAGCCAGCGCTCGCGCGACTGGCCGCCCTTCCAGGCGCGCGTGGTGAAACCGAGGATTTCGACCTTGACGCCACAGCGTTCGAGGGTGCGGGCCAGGATGTCGGCGCAGGTGGCAGCCACGGTGATCGGGCGGCCGCGCATCGAGCCGGAGTTGTCGAGCAGCAGCGTGACCACGGTGTCGCGGAACTCCATGTCGCGCTCGACCTTGAATGACAGGGCGTGAAGCGGATCAATGACGACGCGGGTGAGGCGGGCGGCATCGAGCAGCCCTTCGTCGAGATCGAAGTCCCAGGAGCGGTTCTGCTGCGCCATCAGACGGCGCTGCAGCCGGTTGGCAAGCCGGGCGACCACGCCCTGGAGATTGGCCAGCTGCTTGTCGAGATAGTTGCGAAGCCGCGTCAACTCCTCGCTGTCGCAAAGATCCTCGGCGGCGATCACCTCGTCGAACTGATTGGTATAGACCTTGTAGAAATCGGTGTTGGTGCCGGAGCCGAAGGGGAGCTGCGGCCGCCAGGGCTCTTCGCCCTCCGGCGTGTCCTTGGTATCGAGGTCCTCGGGCACGTCGTCGCTGTCGATCTCGGCGGCATCCTCCATCGCCTGCTCGGATTCGGCATCGCTGTCGCGGGTCTCCTGGCTGTCAGCGGTCTCGGCCTGCTGCTCGCCCTCGCGAACCTCCTCCGACTGGCCGCTGTCGGCCTCCTCGCCGTCCTCCTGCTCGTCGCTCTGCTGATCGGGGTCCTCGCCCAGCTCCTCGGCCATGTCGAGGGCGGCGATGATCTCGCGCGACAGGCGGGAGAAGGCGACCTGGTCGGCAATGCGGCCGACGAGCGAATCGAGCTGGCCCGAGGCCTTGTCCTCGACCCAGGGGCGCCACAGCTCGACCAGGGTGGCGGCGTTCCTGGGCGGCCGCTCGCCGGTCAGCCGCTCGCGCACGATCAGGGCGACGGCTTCCTCGAGCGGGGCGTCCTTGCGGTCGGTGGTGTTCTGGGTGGCACGGCGCTGATAGCGATCGCTCAGCATGGCCGTAAGGTTGGAACGCATGCCCTGCATGGCGTTGGCGCCGATCGCCTCGACCCGCGCCTGCTCGACCGCCTCAAACACGGCGCGCGCCGCCTTGCCCTCCGGTCGGTACCTGGCATGGATGTCGTCGCGATGGTTGGCGAGACGCAACGACATGGAATCGGCAAGGCCGCGGGTGATGGCGACTTCCGGCCGGTTGAGGTCGCGCGACAGCTGCGGCAGGCGGGCGCGATGGCCGACAAGACCCGGCTGCTCGGCCCCGAAGGTCACCTGCAGCTCGGGATCGAGCGCCACCGTCTTCATGGTGAGGGCCAGAGCCCGCTTGAAAGGACCGGCCGGCCCCTCCTTTTCGCCAGCCACCGCTAGATCTCCCGACGATCAGGCCAGTGCGACATTGGCGGTCGACTCCGGCAGCTCCTCGCCGAAGCAGCGCTGATAGAACTCGGCCACGAGACCGCGTTCCAGCTCATCGCATTTGTTGAGGAAGGTGATGCGGAAGGCGAAGGCAAGATCGCCGAAGATCTCGGCGTTCTGGGCCCAGGTGATGACCGTGCGCGGACTCATCACGGTCGACAGGTCGCCATTGACGAAGGCGTTGCGGGTGAGGTCGGCGACCCGCACCATATTGGCGATAGCCTTGCGGCCTTTGTCGGTGTCGTAGCTCTTGACCTTGGCGAGCACGATCTCGCATTCCCGGGCATGCGGCAGATAATTCAGCGACACGACGATCGACCAGCGGTCCATCTGGGCCTGGTTGATCTGCTGGGTGCCGTGGTAGAGGCCGGTGGTGTCGCCAAGCCCGACGGTGTTGGCGGTGGCGAACAGCCGGAAGGCGGGATGCGGCCGCAAGACCCGGTTCTGATCGAGGAGGGTCAGGCGCCCGGAGCTTTCGAGCACCCGCTGAATGACGAACATGACATCCGGGCGGCCGGCGTCATATTCGTCGAACACAAGGGCAACGTTGTGCTGGTAGCACCAGGGAAGGATGCCCTGCCGGAACTCGGTGATCTGCTTGCCGTCCTTGAGCACGATCGCGTCCTTGCCGACGAGATCGATCCGGCTGATGTGGCTGTCGAGATTGACGCGGATACATGGCCAGTTGAGGCGGGCCGCGACCTGTTCGATATGGGTGGATTTGCCGGTGCCGTGGTAACCCGTGACAATCACCCGCCGGTTGTAAGCGAAGCCGGCAAGGATCGCCAGGGTCGTCTCGCGGTTGAACAGATAGTCCTCGTCGAGATCAGGCACGTGCTCGCCGACCTGGGAGAAGGCCGGAACTTCCAGGTTGGTGTCGATCCCGAACAGCTGGCGGACGGAAACTTTGATGTCCGGCACTCTGATTTCGGATTCGGCAGGTAACTCGCCAGTGTTCATTGCGGTCATGACTGCACTTTCTGGATGCCGTGGCCCGGTCTCCATCGGTGGCGGGCTCGAACGGACGCTTTTAGTCGGTGAGAACAAGTGTCGCAAGGCGGAGGAACGATGCGCTCTTAGCAGAAACCCGAGCTCTTGAGGCGGTCATATGCCTGGATGATCTCTCGGAAGCGGTCCTCCATCGCCCGGCTGCCGCCATTGGCATCGGGATGGAACCGTTTGACGAGTGCCTTGTATTGGGCCTTGACCTGCTCCGGTGTTGCGTGCTCGTCGAGGCCGAGGCTTTCCAGCGCCTTGCGCTGACCGTTGAGAAGAGCGCGCGGAACGGGGGCTGCGGCCGGCCGTGCCGTTGAGTCGCCGAACAGACTAAAGGGGTCGCGGCTCGACCTTCCGGTTGAGCCATTGCGGCGGAACCGCCCGCCATTCAGTTCGGCCCATGAGTTCTCCCCGAGCTTCCAGGTGGGGCGGTGGCCGGTGGCATCGGCCTTCTGAAAGCCGCGAACCGCCTCTTCATCCATCCCGGCGAAGTAGTTATAAGTCTTATTATATTCCTTGACGTGCTCGAGGCAGAAGTCGTGATACTCCCCTTCGGCCCGGCGGCCCTTCGGGGCCCGGTAGCCGCCATGATGTGAACAGCCCGGCCATTGGCACGGGGCGGCATGCCGCTCGGCCTCCTGATGGCGCGGCTTGACGCGAATGCTGTCGAAATATTTGGACTCCGGGTTCATTGTCCTGGGATTGTGGTGGCCGGCGATCGATGCCGCAAGCCGAGGATGCGCAACGGTGACAAAGAAAATGTGAATGATGAACAGGACAAGCAAGGTGGCGCTTGGATCGGTTGGCCGAGAAATCCTGAACAAGCTGGCGCAGGCATTCCCTGAGGCGGAATTGACGCTCGAAGACCAGTCGCATCTGCATGCCGGGCATGCGGGGGCACGGCCCGAGGGGGAGACCCATTTCAAACTTCTGGCGGTGGTGCCGGCTTTTGCCGGCAAGAGCCGGATCGAGCGGCACAGGATGATCAACAGCGTGCTCGAGGACGAGCTCAGCGGGCGCGTGCATGCGCTTGCGATCGTCGCGCGAGCACCCGGCGAGTAGGCTTTCGTCCACTCAGACTTGGCGCTCGCCGAGCGGTGTGACGCGGATCGACACCAGCTGGTTGCGCCGCTTGCGAACGACCTCGAAGCGAAAGCCGTGAAAGGTGAAGGCCTGGCCGGCTTCGGGTATCATCTGGGCCTCATGGATCACCAGGCCGGCAATGGTGGTTGCCTCGTCGTCGGGCAGATGCCAGCCATGCATGCGATTGAGGTCGCGGATCGGGACGGCGCCATCGACGACATAACTGCCGGAGGATTCGCGCCTGACCCCCACGGCTCCGACATCGTGCTCGTCGCGAATCTCGCCGACGATCTCCTCGAGGATGTCTTCCAAGGTTACGAGGCCCATAACCTCACCATATTCATCGACCACGAGTGCGAAATGGACTTTGCGCCGCAGAAAGGCAGCGAGCTGATCGGCGACGGAAGTGGTGTCGGGCACGAACCAAGGCGGGGTGAGAATCTCCTCGATGTCGATGCGGGTTACATCGCCATGGGCAGCCTGCAGCGCTGCAAACAGATCCTTGGCATGAAGCACGCCGACAATATTGTCCGGCCGTTCGCGCCACACCGGAAAGCGGCTGTGCCCTGACTTCAGGACCTCCTCGAGGATCTGTGCCGGCGGGCTTGCAGCATCGAGGCTGCGCATCTTGGTGCGATGGACCATGACGTCGAACAGCTCGAGCTCCTTCAGGTCGAGAACGCCGCCGAGCATGTCGAGGTCGATCTTGCCGGCGGTGCCGGTGCGCTGATGCAGGTCGATGGTGCCGCGAAGCTCGTCGTCAACCGAGCGGCTGCCGGCCGTGGTCGGATTGATGCCGACAAGCTTGAGGAGCCGGGTGATCCCGGTATCGATGGCGACGGCGAGAGGCGCGAGCAGCCGGGTGACCAGGGTGAAGGGTGCGGCGGTCACCAGGGCTATACGGTCGGGCGCGATGGCTGCGATAGCCTTCGGCAAGGCCTGAACGAAGAGCAAAGCGAGAATGGCGATGAGGGCGGCGGCATAGGCCGGCCCCGCAAGCCCGTACCAATTGAGCGCTAGGCGGGTGGCGATGGCGGTGGCGAGCAACAGCGCCGCGGTGGCTCCGACGACGATTGCCGAAGTGACCCGCTCAGGCGAGGCGATCAGCTGGCGCACGGCGGTGGCCTGCGCAATGCCGCGGCGCTCGAGCTCGGTCATGCGGCTGCGCGAGGATGCTCCGATCGCGGTGCCGGCGGTCACCAGGAAGCCGGCGAACAACAGGAGCGCGGCGATTGCCGCAATCTCCAGGCTGTGGTCGAAGGTCATCGCATCGCAAGCTCATCGGCGAGGAAACCGATGATCGCCTCCTCCGGAATGCCGGACTCGACATAGGCTTCGCCAATGCCGCGGACGAGAATGAGGGCGAGCTTGCCGGCCCGCGCCTTCTTGTCGTGGCGCATGATGGCGAGCAAGCCTGCCGCATCTGGCAGAAGCTCGCGGATGCCGGAAACGCTGGTCGGAAGGCCGAGTGATCCGAGATGCGCCGTCACCCTGGCAGCGGTGCCCTGCGGACAGCGCCCCAATCGCTCCGACAGGCGGAAGGCCATGGCCATGCCGATTGCCACCGCCTCGCCATGAATGAGCCGATCGCGATAGCCGGTGGCGGCCTCCAAGGCGTGGCCGAATGTGTGGCCGAGATTGAGAAGCGCGCGCAGGCCGGTCTCGGTCTCGTCGGCAGCGACAATGGCGGCCTTGGCGCGGCAGCTCGTCGCGACGGCGTGCATCAGGGTCTCGGATTTGCATGCCAGCACGTCAAGCCCATGGGCCTCGAGCCAGGTGAAGAACGCGCTGTCGCCAAGGAGCCCGTATTTGACGACCTCGGCATAACCGGCCTTCAGCTCGCGCTCCGGCAGGGTGCGAAGCAAAGCGAGGTCGGCGATCACCGCCTGCGGCTGATGAAAGGCGCCGATCAGGTTCTTGCCCATTGCCGAGTTGATACCGGTCTTGCCGCCGACCGAGGAGTCGACCTGGGCGAGAAGCGTGGTTGGTATCTGGATATAGGCGACGCCGCGGTGAAGAATGGCGGCAGCAAATCCGGCAAGATCGCCGATGACGCCGCCGCCAAAGGCAATGACGAGATCGGAGCGCTCGATGCCGGCGGCGAGCAGCTGGTCGCAGAGTTCGGAAAGTCCGGCATAGCTCTTGCTCGCCTCGCCGGGCGGCACCACCACGGCGGCAGTGGTGATCCCCGAGGCCGCGAGCGCTGCATCGAGCGATTGCAGATGGAGCTCCGCCACATAGCCGTCGGTGACGACGACGCAATGGGGTCGCTTGAGCAGGGGCCGCATGATGGAGCCGGCCTGCTCCAGGAGGTGGTGGCCGATATGGATCGTGTATGACCGGGAGCCAAGCGCTACATCGACAGTGGCAGGCGGCTCGGCATGGGATCGGTTGTTGGCGGTCATTGTAAGCGACGTGGTCCTTCGGTCATTGTCTTAGCACATATGCTCGCCGCTCTCAGCGGTGCGGCCGGTCGTCCTGCCCTTGCGTGAATAATGCTCGAGAATCGCCTGGAGAAGATCATTGACGATGACATTGTGCGACAAGTCTCGGCTGTCGATGGTGATAGCGGCTTCGGCGTAGACCGGGTAGCGCTCATCGATCAACTGACGCATGACGGCTTCCGGATCAGCGGTGTCGAGCAGGGGGCGGTTGGAGCGGCGGCGCACCCGCTTCATGAGCAGCGGCAGATCGGCCCTGAGCCATACCGACAGGCCGCGCCCGGCAATGAGCTTGCGGGTCTCGGCATTCATGAAGGCCCCGCCGCCGGTGGCGAGGACCTGCGGGCCATTGTCGAGCAGCCGGGCGATGACGCGTCGCTCGCCGTCGCGGAAATAGGCTTCGCCATGGTCGGCGAAAATCTCCGGGATGGTCTTGCCGGCGGCTCGCTCGATTTCGAGATCGGCATCGACGAAGGGCATGCCAAGACGCTCGGCAAGCCGCCGCCCGACCGTCGTCTTGCCGGCGCCCATAAGACCGACGAGCACGATCGACTGGTCCGCAACGCTGGTGCGGATGTGGGAAAGATCGCGCGCCGTGATCCGCCTCGACATCGTCCAAAGTCCATTCGATAGGCCGCACCAGCCTGGGGAAACACTGGTTGAAGGCCCAAGCTTGCGTTGCATCCCTCCCCCGGATCGGTAACAATGCCGGCCTGTCACCATCCTGTCGAGTGAGAGGGAGGGCGCGGCTTGCCGTCGAGCCTTCGGTTTTTATTAATCGTACTGTGTTTGGCTGGCGCTGGTTATGGCGCGGTCTGGGCATTGTCGACTTTCGCGCCAGAACCGTCCGAAATCGTAAAACCGGTGACCAGTGACCGTCTCAACAATTGATCGTGCCCGGCCTGATCGACGATCACATCGACTGATCGAACGATTTATCGAGATGATGAGTGCGGAGCGCGGCGCGGCGGTCAACACGCTCGAGGCCTATCGCCGAGACCTGGTCGATTACGGCGGCTATCTCAAATTGCGCGGAACGGCCGTGGAGCGGGCACTTCCTGAGGATGTGAGCGCCTATGCGTCGGGCCTGGAAGCGGCGGGGCTCAAGGGAACGACAATCCAGCGCCGCCTGTCGGCAGTGAGGCAACTCCACCGCTTCCTGTTCGCCGAGCAATTGTCCCGCGACAATCCTGCAACCTCGGCAAGCGCTCCCAAGCCCGTCGCGGCCCTGCCAACGGTGATGAGCGAGAGCGAAGTCACGCGCTTGCTGGCACAGGCGCGGTCGGAGGCGGAAAATGCCGGTCGCGGGCAGCGGCTGCGCGCCCAACGGCTCGTCTGTCTGGTCGAGCTGCTCTATGCCACGGGTTTGCGCGTGTCGGAGCTGGTCGGGCTCAAGACCGGAGCCGTCGAGAAGGGACGCGACCTCTTGGTGGTGCGGGGCAAGGGCGGGCGCGAGCGGATGGTGCCGATCTCGCCGCGCGCCCGCAATGCGCTCCAGCTTTGGCTCAAGCTTCGGACGGGCAGGGCGTCACTCCAGTCGGATGACCGCATCTTTCCCTCCCATGGGCGCGCTGGGCACCTGTCGCGGCAGCATTTCGCGCTGGAATTGAAGGCGCTGGCGAGCCGGGCGGGGCTTGATCCCGAGCTCGTCCACCCGCATGTGCTGCGGCACGCCTTTGCCACGCATCTCGTCAATTCCGGCGCCGATCTCGTCTCGGTGCAACAGATGCTCGGGCATGCCGACATCTCGACAACTCAGATTTACACCCACGTCAGCGGCGAGCGGCTGCGCCATCTCGTCGAGACCCATCACCCGCTTGTCGGGCGCGACGGCAAGCATCAGGCGAGTTGACAGCGGGTGTCCGAGGTGGCCACTTTCCGTGCCCAAGTCAGTCGCAAGGCCGTGATGCATACTTATCTCGAATTTGAAAGCCAAGTCGCAGAAGTCGAAGGAAAAATCGCCGAGCTGAGGGCACTGGCGGTTGACGATCCGGGAATGTCGATCGACGAGGAGGTCGGCCTGCTCGAGCGCAAGGCGGCCAAGAGCCTGGCCGATCTCTATGCAACGTTGACGCCATGGCAGAAGACCCAGGTTGCCCGCCACGCGCTCAGGCCGCACTTCCTCGACTATCAGCGGCATTTGTTCCGTGATTTCGTGCCGCTCGGCGGCGATCGCAGCTTCGGCGACGACCAGGCGATCGTCGGCGGCCCGGCCTGGTTCGGCGAGACGGCGGTCGTGCTGATCGGTCAGGAGAAGGGCCACGACACCTCCTCGAGACTCAAGCACAATTTTGGCATGGCGCGGCCCGAGGGCTACCGCAAGGCGGTGAGGCTCATGGAGCTTGCCGAGCGCTTCGGCCTGCCGGTGCTCACCTTTGTCGATACTGCCGGGGCCTATCCCGGCATTGGTGCCGAGGAGCGCGGCCAGGCAGAAGCGATTGCGCGCTCGACCGACCGTTGCCTGGGACTTGGCGTGCCGATCATCTCGGTGGTGATCGGCGAAGGCGGGTCGGGGGGTGCGGTGGCAATCGCCACCGCGAATCATGTGCTGATGCTCGAGCATTCGATCTACAGCGTGATCTCGCCGGAAGGCGCAGCATCCATTCTGTGGCGCGATTCGGCGCGGGCCAAGGACGCGGCGACGGCGATGAAGATCACCGCGCAGGACCTGAAGCAGCTCGGGGTGATCGACGAGATCGTCAAGGAACCGAGTGGCGGTGCGCATCGCAATCCGGAAGAGGCGATCGCCGCGGTCGGCGCGGCGCTGGAGGAACCGCTCGAGCGCTTCTCGGAAATGAGCCCGCGACAGCTGCGCACGCATCGTCGCGACAAGTTCCTGTCAATCGGCCGGGTGATCTGACGGGGCTTGGCGTTGTTCAGCGTTTTTCGGACAAAGGACCGAATCTGCTCGGTCGGGGTCAGCATCGCCCCGATTCGGCGGCTGGTCATCCTCGTCATCGCCATCGTGCTTGCCGGATGCATGACGGAAGATCGGGCGCTTCAGCCTCTGCCTGACACGACCAAGGCCGAGCTCGCCGCGCGGGGCCTGAAGCTCGGTGCCCCGCTATATGTCCGAGTCTTCAAGGCCGAGACCGAGATGGAGGTTTGGCTCAGGCGTAGCGACGGCGAATATACGCTGTTTCGAACCTATCCGATCTGCAACTGGTCGGGCGATCTCGGTCCCAAGACCCGGGAGGGCGACAGGCAGGCGCCAGAGGGGTTCTACATGGTGTCGGCGCGCCAGATGAACCCAAAGTCGGCCCATTATTTGTCATTCAACATCGGCTATCCCAATGCCTATGACAAGGCGCATGGCTATACCGGATCGGCCCTTATGGTGCATGGCGGGTGTCGGTCGGCGGGCTGCTTTGCAATCACCGATGCGGCGATCCAGGAACTGTTCGTGCTGGCGCGCGAGGCGTTTACGGCGGGGCAGCGTGAATTCCCCGTCCACGCCTTTCCATTCCGCATGAGCGAGGAGAACATGGCAATCCGCGAAGGCAATCGGTGGTACCCGTTCTGGCAGAATATGAAGCAGGGCTATGATGCCTTCGAGATCAGCCGCCGCCCACCGGTGGTCGGGGTCAGGGACCAGCGCTATGTCGTGTTCCTCGATGACCAGTTCGTGCCGCCCGAATTCCGCATTCAGTCGGCCGGCGCGACTTCAGCGGCCCGGCTGATCAATGGCTGGTTCAGATGAAGCGGCGATGCCTGTCGGACGCAAAGCATCGGATCGCGGTCGCTGATCGCTTAAATTTGCTGCGGCTCGCGTGAGGCCGCTCAGGCAAAAGCGCCGTGGCAGTGCTTGTATTTCTTGCCCGATCCGCAAGGGCACTGCTCATTACGGCCGATCTTGCCCCGGGGTGATGGCTCTCGCATGGCGCCTGCGCCCAGCAGAGCGGCTCCAACGGCGCCCGGCAGGCCGGCGCCAGCACCGGCACCGGCGAATGCCAGGCCAGCCTCGAGCATGTCGTCCTGGCCGGTGAACGGGTTCAAGTGATGGGCCTCCATGGCCGGCAGGTCGTCGGCGACCGGCAGGCCCTCCGGCGGCCGGTCGGCGATCTCGACCCGCATCAGCTGCGAGGTGGTCATTTCCCGGAGCCGGATGATCATGGATTCGAACAGGTTGAAACCTTCGGTCTTGTACTCGTTCAGCGGATCGCGCTGGCCATAGCCGCGCAAGCCCACCGCCTGGCGCAAATGCTCGAGCACCACCAGATGCTCGCGCCAGAGGTGATCGAGGGTTTGCAGCAGGACCTGCTTCTCGACGAAGCCCATGATGTCGCTGCCCCATTTTTCCCGCTTGCCGGTGTAGAGCTCGTCGACGGCCTGGCGCACCCGCTCGCGGATCTCCTCGTCGGCGATGCCCTCCTCCTTCGCCCAATCCTCGACGGGGAAGTCGATCGCCACCAATTCCCGCAGTTTCTCGCGCAGGCCCGTGGTGTTCCATTGCTCGGCATAGGCATCGGGCGGGATGAAGCTTGCGACCGCGTCCTCGATCACCTGGTGGCGCATGTCGTCGATTGTGGCGGACACGTCGTCGCCGCGCATGATCTCGATTCGCTGCTCGAAGATCACCTTGCGCTGATCGTTCATTACATTGTCGAATTTGAGCAGGTTCTTGCGGGCATCGAAGTTGCGCGCCTCGACCTTTTGCTGGGCTTTCTCCAGGGCCTTGTTGATCCAGGGATGGATGATTGCCTCGCCGTCCTGCAGGCCGAGGCGCTGCAACATACCGTCCATCCGCTCGGAGCCGAAAATGCGCATAAGGTCGTCCTCGAGCGACAGATAGAAGCGCGAGCGCCCGGGGTCGCCCTGGCGGCCGGAGCGGCCGCGCAGCTGGTTGTCGATGCGTCGGCTTTCATGGCGCTCGGTGCCGATGACGCAAAGACCACCGGCGGCAATCACCTTCTCCTTGGCAGCGGCAATCTCAGCCTGAATCTCGTCGGCGCGGCGCAGCCTTTCGCTTTCCTCGGCGACCTCGGCAAGCTCGGTCCTGATCCGCATGTCGGCATTGCCGCCGAGCTGGATATCGGTGCCGCGGCCGGCCATGTTGGTGGCGATCGTCACCGCGCCCGGCTTGCCGGCCTGGGCGATGATGTAGGCCTCCTGCTCGTGATAGCGGGCGTTGAGCACATTGTGGGGAACGCCACGCTTCTTGAGCTCGCTCGACAGGATCTCCGATTTCTCGATCGAGGTGGTGCCGACCAGCGCCGGCTGGCCGCGCTTCATGCAGTCGTCGATCTGCTCGATGATCGCCTTCAGCTTCTCGCGGTTGGTGCGGTAGACCTCGTCGTCCTCGTCCCGGCGCAGCACCGGCATGTTGGTCGGCACCTCGACAACGTCGAGCTTGTAGATGTCCATGAACTCGTCCGCTTCCGTTGCAGCGGTTCCGGTCATTCCCGCAAGCTTGTCGTAGAGACGGAAGTAATTTTGGAAAGTGACCGAAGCCAAGGTCTGGTTCTCTGGTTGAATAGCGACATGCTCCTTGGCCTCGAGAGCTTGGTGAAGCCCCTCGGAATAGCGGCGACCCGGCATCATGCGCCCGGTGAATTCATCAATGATGATGACCTGGTCGCCCTTGACGATGTAATCGCGGTCGCGCTGAAAGAGCTTGTGCGCGCGAAGACCTTGATTGACGTGATGAACGAGGGTGATGTTCTCGATGTCATACAGTGAGTCGCCCTGAAGCAGATCGGCCGACTTAAGCATGCCTTCGATATTTTCGTTCCCAGCCTCGGTCAGATGAACCTGGCGTGTCTTCTCGTCGAGCTCGTAATCGGCAGCAACCAGTCGCGGGATCAGGGCGTCGACGGTGTTGTAGAGGTCGGAGCGATCCTCGATGGCGCCCGAGATGATGAGCGGCGTGCGCGCCTCATCGATCAGGATGGAGTCGACCTCGTCGACGATCGCGAAATTGTGGCCGCGCTGCACCATCTCCTCGAGATGGTACTTCATATTGTCGCGCAGATAGTCGAAGCCGAGCTCGTTGTTGGTGCCATAGGTGACGTCGCAGGCATATTGGGCGCGGCGCTCGGCATCGTCCAAGCCGTGGACGATGCAGCCGACGGTGAGCCCGAGAAACGTGTAGATCCGTCCCATCCATTCGGCGTCGCGCTTGGCCAGATAGTCGTTGACGGTGACGACATGCACGCCCTTGCCGGTGAGCGCGTTGAGATAGACCGGGAGGGTGGCAACCAGGGTTTTGCCCTCGCCGGTCTTCATCTCGGCGATGCGGCCTTCATGCAGCACCATGCCACCGACCAGCTGGACGTCGAAATGGCGCTGGCCGAGGGTGCGGCGGGCAGCCTCGCGCACCACGGCGAAAGCTTCGGGAAGAAGCCTGTCGAGAGGCTCGTCGCCGGCGACCCGGGTCTTGAATGCGGTCGTCTTGTCGCGCAGCGCATCATCGTCGAGGGCCGCCATCTCGCTTTCCAGGGCATTGAGGTAGACGGCGAGCGTGGCGACCAGCGTCTTGCCTTCGCCGGTCTTCATCTCGGCGATGCGGCCGCCATGCAGCACCATGCCGCCGATCAGCTGCACGTCGTAATGGCGCTGGCCCAGTACGCGCTTGGCCGCCTCGCGCACGGTGGCGAAGGCCTCGGGCAGCAGGTCGTCGAGCTCGGTGCCGGCGGCGATGCGCTGGCGGAATTCGGCGGTCTTGGCTTGCAGCTGCGCATCGCTCAGTGCGGAGATCGTCGGCTCAAGCGCGTTGATCGCCTCGACCGTCTTCAGATACCCCTTGACCGCCCGGTCGTTGGCTGAACCGAACAG
>JBKOZY010000341.1:0-1860 GCA_046726135.1 Pseudomonadota bacterium
ATCATCAGTTCCTCGTCGGTGGGAACGATATAAAGGCTCGCCCTGCTGCCACGCCGCGAGATCACCGTTTCACCCGCAGCATTGGCGGTCGCGTCGAGCGTCACCCCCATCCAGGCGAGCTTATCGGTGATGCGCGCCCGCATGGCGGCCGAGTTCTCGCCGATCCCGGCAGTGAACACGAAGGCGTCGACTCCGCCGAGAGCAGCCGCGAGCAGGCCGGCATTAAGTCCCACCCGATAGACGAAGTAGTCCATGGCGAACGCGGCCCGCGGGTCGGTGCTCACCTCCAACTCCCGCACATCGTTGCTGATGCCGGACAGGCCCTTGAGGCCGCATTCGCGATACAGCAGGTCCTGCACCTCGCCGGCCGTCATTCCCTTCGCGCCGATGAGGTAGAGCACAACGCCCGGATCGAGCTGTCCGGGACGGGTACCCATGGGCAACCCATCGAGGGCCGTGAAGCCCATTGTGCTTTCGACGCTGCGGCCGCCGGCGAGAGCGCACATGGACGCCCCGCTGCCCAGGTGCGCGACGATAACCCGGCCCATGGCAATATCAGGGGCGATCTTCTGCAGGCGCTCCGCCACGTATTCGTATGAAAGGCCGTGAAAGCCGTAGCGCCGTACCCCCTCCTGGTAGAGGCGCTCGGGATCGCATAGTGATCGGCAAGCGCACTATGGCCGCGATGGAACGCGGTATCAAAACAGGCGACCTGAGGCAGGCTCGGCTGGAGCTCCCGCAGGATGCGAATCGGCGCCAGGTTGTTCGCCTGGTGCAGCGGGGCCAGTGGGACATAGCGCTCGAGCTGCGCCAGCACTTCGCCATCGACCAGCACCGGCTTCTCGTATCGCGGCCCCCCGTGAACGACGCGATGGCCTACGGCGACGAGGTCGAGGCGCTGGGATTCGCGCAGCCACCCTGCGGCCGCCTCGATGGCGGCGGGAAGATTGGGCATGTCTTGCGACGGGTACATTCGATCGACGAGGGGCTTGCTTTCGACCCCTTCGGCGCGCAGGCGCGGCCGCGTGCCGAGGCCGTCAACCTGACCCTTGATCAGCCGGCGTAGCTCCTTGCTTCCATTCGTCGCGAAGACCTGGAACTTGAGGCTCGAGGAGCCGGCGTTCACGGTGAGGATCGTGTCCATGGCGTCACGCGGCCGGCAAGATCGTGGCGCGTCGGCGAGCGTCGGCATAGAGCACCGCGACCGCGCAGGAGGCCATTCGGGTGCGGACGGAATCCGCACGCGAGGTAAGAATGATTGGCACGCGCGCGCCGAGCACGAGTCCGGCCGCGTCGGCCTGGGCCAGGAACGAGAGGTTCTTGGCCAGCATGTTCCCGGCTTCGAGATCGGGCACGACCAGGATCTGTGCCTGGCCAGCGACTGGCGACTGGATGCCCTTGATCTTCACCGCCTCCTGATCGATCGCGTTCTCGAAGGCGAGCGGCCCGTCGAGAATCCCGCCGGTGATCTGGCCTCGCTCGGCCATCTTGCAGAGCGCCGCTGCCTCGATCGTCGACGGGATTTTGGAGGTGACGGTTTCGACCGCCGACAGGATGGCGACGCGCGGCGTGCCGAGCCCGACCTGGGTGAACAGGTCGATCGCGTTCTGGATGATGTCGCGCTTGGCGTCGAGATCGGGAAAGATGTTGATGGCCGCGTCGGTGATGAACAGCGTCTCCGGATAGGTCGGCACATCCATGACGAAGACATGGCTGATCCGCCGCGCCGTACGCAGGCCGGTTGCCGAGGCGGTCACCGCGCGCATGAGCTCGTCGGTGTGCAGGCTGCCTTTCATCAGCAGCTCGCCCTTCGACTCGCGGATCAGCTCGACCGCCTTGGCCGCTGCCGCCTCGCTGTCC
>JBKOZY010000342.1:0-11047 GCA_046726135.1 Pseudomonadota bacterium
GCATCGAGCTTGGCATAGTCGTCCTGTGTCATGGGGAGGAACCGTGCCGCAGGACCGGCGGTCAGTTCAAGCCCCCTTGGATTGTGTCAGGCCGTTGACAGAGCGACCGGGACAGTCTAGTCGCCGGTCATGGACAGGCGATCGGTTCCGGTGATCCTGGGCGGCGGTGGCGGCACCCGGCTCTGGCCGGTTTCCCGCGACAGTTTCCCTAAGCAATTCCTGAAAATTCTCGAGCCAACCTCGAGCCTGCAGCAGGCCGTGCTGCGGACTTCTGCCAAGGATGTCTTCGACCGGCCGATCGTCATGACGATCGATCCCTACCGTTTTCTCGTGCGCCAGCAGCTCGAGGAGATCGGCTGCGACGCCGAGATCGTGATCGAGCCGGAGCGGCGCGACTCCGGTCCGGCAATCCTGGCCGCGGCCTTGCTGGTGCCGCCCGAGACGGTGCTGTTCGTCAGCGCTGCCGATCATCTGATCGAGAACAAGGACGGCCTGCTCGCGGACTTCCGCAACGCCGCCATGGCTGCCCAAAGCGGCGCCCTCGTCACCTTCGGTATTGCCCCCAGCCGCGTCACCGGCGCCTATGGCTACATGCGGCCCGGTGAGCCGCTCGAAGACGTTCCTGAAGTCGAGCGGGTGGCGCGCTTTGTCGAGAAGCCCGGCCTTGCCATGGCCGAGCAGCTGATCGCCGAAGGCTGCTTATGGAACTCCGGCAATTTCGTGTTCCGCGCCGACACGGTGATCGAGCAATATCAGCGCTTCGATCCGGACACCGTGGCTGCAATGCGCGACAGCGTCGCCAAGGCCGAGCGCGATCTCGGCTTCCTGCGGCTCGACCGCGTCGCCTTTGCGGCGGCCCGGCGGAGCTCCTTCGACTATGCGGTGATGGAGCGCACCGACAAGGCCGCGGTGGTCAAGGCCCATTTCGACTGGAGCGACCTCGGCGACTGGGAGGCGGTATGGCGGCATCTGCCGCGCGATGCGCAGGGCAATGCCCTGTCGGGCCAGACCGAGATGCTCGATGCCCGCAACAACCTGATCTATTCCGATTCAGGGATCGTGGCGGTGGCCGATGTCGACGATCTGGTGGTGGTCGCATCGGGCGATGCCGTGCTCGTCGCCGACCGCCGCCGGCCGGGGCGCGTCAAGGAGCTGGTGGAGAGGGTGCAGGCGCGCGGCCATCGCCAGGGCAGCGAGCACTTGCGCAACTATCGGCCCTGGGGCTGGTACCAGACGATGGACAGCGGCCCGCGCTTCCAGGTCAAGCGCATCGCGGTGCGACCGGGGTGCCGCCTGTCGCTGCAGCGCCATCATCATCGGGCCGAGCATTGGATCGTGGTGCGCGGCACCGCCGAGGTCACCATCAATGGCACCACGACCATGCTGTCGGAGAACGAGTCGACCTATATCCCGATCGGCACCACCCACCGGCTGGGCAATCCCGGCCGGATCGAGCTCGAGCTCATCGAGGTGCAGACCGGCAGCTATCTCGGCGAGGACGATATCGTCCGCCTCGAGGATGATTTTTCGCGAGGGCCAGGCGAGTGATTCCAGGCGAGGAGCTTTTTAGGCAGTAGGGAAGGTAGGCAGTAGGCAATAGGGAAGTGCACCACTTACTGCCTAATGCCTATCTGCCTACTGACTCTATTTGCCTTACCCCTGATAGAAAATGTGCCTGCCGATCTGGCCGGTGCGCTTGAGCTTGCGCGACCAGCTCGGCGTCACCGAGACCGCGTGATAGTGCGTCGACTGCGCCAGCAGTCCCTTGGGAAGATCGGGGCTCAGACAGTCGCCGCCGCATAACAGCAGGAGCGCGCTGCGCTGCAGGATCTGCTGCCATGGCGCCCATTCGGTGATGCGATCGGCCTTGCCGTCGCAGCGATAGGAAAATTGACAGCGATTGCTGCGATGTGCGTTCTGGTTGACGACATCGCAGATCGTTCGCGGATAGGCCGGATTCTTGGCCCGGTTGATGATCACCTGGCCGACCGCCATCTGCCCGGGCGCCGATTCACCGCGCGCCTCGAAATAGATCGCTTCGGCCAAGCAGAAGCGCTCGGAAGCGAATCTCCAAGGCATTGAAGTGAATGTCGAAGGCATTGAAAACGCAGGATTTGCCGAAGACACAATACCCGCCAGCCCCACGGCGCCGATCAGCGCCGCCATCCGAAGCAAGCCCATTTGCCACCCTCATCGCCGTAATGAAGAAAGCGTTACGTCGTCCCCTCAGGGGCGAGGCTAGATGCCCGGGCAAAAAGGCAAGAACTTGCATTGTAGATGACGATTTTGGGACCATCCACGTCGCGAAATTAGCGGTGGATTCCGTGGATTAGTGCAGCTTTACGCAGCGAAACGCTCGTCGAAGGAGTAGCCCATGCCGCGCACTGTCCTGATCGGATCGGGCTCGCGTCCGCGCCTGATCGCCTTTCTAAGTCGTCCAACATGAACATCGACTGTACGCTCGTCGATATAGATGTCGCGCCCCCACACCGCATCGAGCAACTGGGCGCGGCTATAGACCCGGCCGGGACTCTGCATCAGATGCTCGAGCAGCCGGAATTCGGTCGGCGATAGATTGATGT
The DNA here is from genome assembly GCA_046726135.1 of Pseudomonadota bacterium. Classification (GTDB taxonomy): domain Bacteria; phylum Pseudomonadota; class Alphaproteobacteria; order Rhizobiales; family Aestuariivirgaceae; genus DATAFF01. The sequence continues at coordinate 2,583 of JBKOZY010000342.1, forward strand.
CGCGGCTGCCGCGGGTGACGCGGCGATTGCGCCGGTCGAGGCTGATATCGCCGGCCCGCAACGTGTCGGCCACCGCATCGGGATTGGCGCGCCGCAGGATGCCGCGGACCCGCGCCATCAGCTCGGGCACCGAGAACGGCTTCACCACATAATCGTCGGCACCTGTGGCGAGCCCGCGCACCCGCTCGGTTTCCTCGCCGCGCGCCGTCAGCATGACGATGGGAATGTCGCGTGTCTCGGGCCGCGCCCTGAGCAGGCGGCACACCTCGATGCCGGAGATGCCGGGCAGCATCCAGTCGAGAATGATGAGATCGGGGCGCTCCTCGGTGATGAGGAGCGGCACTTCCTCGCCGCTCGCTGCGGTGCGCGGCCGGTAGCCTTCGGCTTCGAGATTGTAGCTCAGAAGGACCTGGAGCGGCTCTTCGTCCTCCACGATCAGGATCGAGGCAGACACTGACGTGATCCTTTTACGGTCGATCGATGGCGGTGATCGACGTTACGTCCTTCTTCGGACGCTCCTCGCCGATCAGCTTGCCATGAACGAGGTAATAGACATTCTCGGCGATGTTGGTCGTGTGATCGCCGATGCGCTCGAGATTCTTGGCGGCGAACAGCAGATGCGCGCACAGCCCGATGGTGCGCGGGTCCTCCATCATGTAGGTCAGGAGTTCGCGGAACACCGAATTGTAGAGGGCGTCGATCTCCTCGTCCGAGCGCCACACCTCGAGCGCCCGCGCCGCGTCCTTGCGGGTATAGGCATCGAGCACGTCCTGCAGCTGCTCCTGGGCGAGCGTGCTCATCCGCTTCAGCCCGGTAATGATCTGGCGCGGCAGGCTGTCCGACATCGCATGGGTGCGCTTCGCCAGGTTCTTGGCGAGATCACCGATCCGCTCGAGATCGGAGGAGATGCGGATCGCCGACATCACCTCGCGCAGATCGCTGGCCATCGGCTGGCGCTTGGCGATGGTGGTGACCGAGCGCTCCTCGATCGCCATCTCCAGCGCATCGATCTTGGCGTCGTCGGCAATAATCAGATCGGCAAGCTGGGTATCGCGGCGCGACAGCGCGTCCATCGCCCGCGCCAGCTGCTCCTCGGCGAGCCCTCCCATTTGGGCCAGCATCGTCTTCAGCCGGCCCAGCTCGTCATCATAGGCTTTGACGGTATGGTCGCTCATCATCTCATCCTTAACTCAGCCGAACCGGCCGGTGATATAATCCTGCGTCCGCTTTTCTTGCGGATTGGTGAATATGGCATCGGTGTCGCCGACTTCCACCAGATTGCCGAGGTGGAAGAAGGCGGTGAGCTGCGACACCCGTGCCGCCTGCTGCATCGAATGGGTGACGATGACGATGCAGAAATTCTGCCGGAGATCGTCGATCAGCTCCTCGATCTTGGCGGTGGCGATCGGGTCGAGCGCCGAGCACGGCTCGTCCATCAGGATGACCTCGGGATTGACCGAGATGGCGCGGGCGATGCAGAGCCGCTGCTGCTGGCCGCCCGACAGCCCGGTCCCGGGTGCGCTGAGCCGGTCCTTCACCTCCTCGAACAGCCCCGCCTTTTTCAGGCTCGTCACCACGACCTCGTCGAGTTCGCTCTTTGAGGAGGCGAGCCCATGGATGCGCGGACCATAGGCGACATTCTCGAAGATCGATTTGGGGAACGGGTTCGGCTTCTGGAACACCATGCCGACCCGGGCCCTGAGCTGCACCACATCGAGGTTCTTGTCATGGATGTCCTGGCCCTCGATCTCGATCTTGCCGGCCACCCGCGCGATCGGGATCGTGTCGTTCATCCGGTTGATGCAGCGCAGGAACGTCGACTTGCCGCAACCCGACGGGCCGATGAATGCCGAGACCGCCCGATCGGGAATGTCGATATCGAGATCGTGGATCGCCTGCTTGGCCCCGTAATGAACGGTTACATGGCGCGATTTGATCTTGATCGGCCGCTGCTGCAGGATGATCGGCTCGGGCGGCGTGAGAACGGCATTGCCGAGCCTCGGTGCAGAACTGTCCATGATCATTTCCCTCACCAGCGGCGCTCGAAGCGCTTGCGCAACAAGATGGCGGCCCCGTTCATCACGAACAGGAAGAGCAGGAGAACGATGATCGCCGCCGAGGTCTTGGCGCGGAACGCCACCTCCGGCAGGTCCGACCACAGGAAGATCTGAACCGGCAGCACGGTCGCGGCATCCTCGACGCCGTGCGGAATGTCGACGATGAAGGCGACCATGCCGATCAGCAGCAAGGGTGCGGTCTCGCCGAGCGCATGCGCCATGCCGATGATCGTGCCGGTCATGATCCCTGGCATGGCGAGCGGCAGCACATGGTGGAAGACCGCCTGCTGATGCGACGCGCCGACGCCGAGCGCGCCCTCACGGATCGATGGCGGCACCGCCCTGAGCGCCGCCCGCGCCGCGATGATGATGGTGGGGAGCACCAAGAGCGCCAGCACCAGGCCGCCAACCAGCGCCGAGGAGCGCGGCATCCCGAAGAAGTTGAGGAAGATCGCGAGGCCCAGCAGACCGAACACGATCGACGGCACCGCCGCGAGATTGTTGATATTGACCTCGATCAGCTCGGTGAAGCGGTTCTTCGGCGCGAACTCCTCGAGATAGATCGCCGCAGCAACGCCGACCGGCAGGCAGATGCTGAGCGTCACGAGGAGCGTGAGCGCCGAGCCGACAATGCCGCCGAGCACGCCGGCGAGCTCCGGCTCGCGCGAGTCGCCGGTGGTGAAGAACGACCAGTTGAAGGCGCTGGTGATCATCCCCTTGGCCGCCAGATCCTCGAGCCAGACCACCTCGCGGTCGCCGAGCCGCCGAGTGGACTCCGGCGTCAGGACGTTCTCGGTTGACCAGCTTCCGGCCGCCGCCGGAGCGGCGGAGCTCAGCGGCGCGATCACCGTGCCCTTGATCCGGTCGCCGGCGACCTCGGTCGCCTTGACGATGCCGCCATTGATGCGCACGAGGAGGGACGGGAGTGTCGGGTCGAGCGCCTCCGCAGCCGTCGGCTGCGCCGCCTTGGCCTTGAGCTGCAGCATTCGCTCCTCGAGCCGCGTTCCGCTGGCGGTGACGCTTTCGAGATCGCTGGAGGCCTTGGCGAGCGACTGCTCCAGCGCCGGTGCGGCATCCTTGTCGCCGGCGGTACGCGCCTGTGCCAAGCTCGCGGTCAGATCCTGGACCTGCGCGGCGTAGCGCGCCTTCAGCAGATTGTTTGCCTGGGCATCGCGGCGCACCGATCTGAGCTGCGCCGAGATCTGTCGCTTGACCTCGCCGAGCTCGGCCGCGAAATCGGGGCCGCTCGACACGATCTCGAGATTGCCCTCCGTGCCGCTCGGCGTTGCTGCGCCTTTGGCGGCCTGGACCTGCACCTGGGTGATGCCGCCCTTGAAGAACAGGTCGGCGTCGTCGGACAGCAGCAGCGGCAGAGTGATCTTCTTGCCGATGAGATTGGGATCGGCGATGACGGCGTCGCGCAGCTCGTTCGCCGCCCCGCTGGAGAACAGCCCCATCAGCTGGCGTCGCGAGGCCCGGTCATTGGCATAGGGGAACATTGCCACCAGCGACTTGCGCAATGCCGCTGCAAAATCGCCCTTGGCGATCTCATTGGCGCTGCGGTTGCCGCTCGGATCGACGTCGGCTGCCTCGAGCGTGACCGGGACCGTTGCCCGCGAGACGAAGAACGCCGGAATGCCTTTGCTCAGAATGTCGGTCAGCAGCACCACCAGGAACAGTGCCGCAAAGCCGATGGCGATCAGCCCATAGACCCGGAAGCGCGCCTCCTTGCGGTAGCGCGCGCGGATCCGGGCCCGCGCCCGGTCGGAGGTGACGTCGAGAACGCGAGACTGTGCCGGTGCGGTCATCTCAGTCATATTGCTCTCGATATCGCTTGACAATGTGGAGGGCGATCACATTGAGGGTGAGCGTGAAAAAGAACAGCACGAAGCCCAGCGCAAAGGCCGACAGCGTCTTGGCGCTGTCGAACTCCTGGTCGCCGACCAGCAGCGTCTTGATCTGTACCGTCACCGTGGTGACCGCCTCCAGCGGGTTGAAGGTGAGATTGGCCGCGAGCCCCGCCGCCATCACCACGATCATGGTCTCGCCGACGGCGCGCGAGATGGCGAGCATGAACGCCGAGACGATGCCGGGCAGAGCCGCCGGCAGCACCACCCGCTTGATGGTTTCCGACTTGGTCGCTCCCATTGCATAGGAGCCGTCGCGCAGCGACTGCGGCACCGCATTGATGACGTCGTCCGACAGCGATGAAACGAAGGGAATGATCATCACTCCCATCACCAACCCGGCGGCCAGCGCCGATTCGGAGGCGACGTCGAGGCCCATCGACAGCCCGAGCGAGCGCAAGGTCGGCGCAACGGCGAGCGCTGCGAAGAAGCCGAACACCACGGTCGGGATGCCGGCCAGGATCTCGAGCATCGGCTTGACCCAGGCGCGGAACCTTGGCGTCGCATACTCCGCCATATAGATGGCGGCAAACAACCCGACCGGTCCCGCCACCAGCATGGCGATCAGCATGATCAGCATGGTGCCGGCGAACAGCGGCACCGCTCCAAAGGCCCCGGAGGAGCCGACCTGATCAGCCCTGAGCGCCGTCTGCGGGCTCCACTGCAGCCCGAACAGGAACTCGCTCGGCGGCACCTTGGTGAAGAACCGCATGGTCTCGAACAGCACCGACATCACGATGCCGAGCGTCGTCATCACCGCCACGAAGGAGCAGGCGATGAGCAATCCTTTCACTGCCGTTTCGACGGTGTTGCGGGCGCGAAACTCCGGGCTGATGCGTTGCAGTCCGTAATAGAAGCCGAGGGCCGCGAGCGCGAGACCCACCGTCAGCAGTCCCATGAACGACCAGGTGCGCATGGTTCCGGCACTGCGTCCGGCCTGGACCACCGACTCGGGGTAGGCTGCAAGCTGCTGGTCGGTCATGCCGCCGCCGGCGATCCGATCGATGTCGCGCAGCCGCGCCTCGCGGGTCAGCGAGTCGTTCGGCCGAAGATCGCTGGCCAGGTGGGCAATGGCACGATTGTCGATCACCATGCGTGCCGTCGGCATCCAGACGACGAAGGCGAGCAGCATCGGCAGGCCAACGCACAGCGCCACGAACGCACCGTGATAGGTGGGCAGCGAGTGAAGCGAGGAGCCGTTGGCCCTCAATGCCCGGGCGCGGCTTCTCCCGACCATGAAGGCGATGGCGACGGCAACAACGAGAAGGCCAAAATACACCATGGTCATCGGCCATCTCTCCCGTCGGCCGCCGCACCGCAAGTCAACGGATGGCAGCTCCCGCAGGAGCTGCCATCAGCAGTTTCGTCAGAGGCCCGTGGCATCGAGCTTCGACAGCTCGGCCGCGACCTTCCGGCTCGACTCGAGATCATCCTTCGGCAGTGCGATCAGACCCTTCGCCACCAGATAGCCATCCTCGCCCAAGGCCTTCTCCGACACATATTCGGCGACGAAGTCCTTGAGACCGGGGACGAGGTCGACATGCTGCGCCTTGATATAGATGAAGAGCGGGCGCGCCACCTTGTATTCGCCAGAGGCGATCGTCTCATAGGTCGGCGTCACGCCGTCGATCGGCACCGCCTTGATGGTGTTGAGATTCTCCTCGACGAAGGAATAGCCGAAAATGCCCAGCGCATCCGGATTGGCGGCAAGCTTCTGAACGATGAGATTGTCGTTCTCGCCGGCCTCGACATAGGCCCCGTCTTCGCGGATCGACTTCCACGCCTTCTCGAAGGCCTTGGCGTCGGCGCTCTTCAGCGCCTTCATCGCGTCGATGCCCTCGGCACCCTTCTCCATCACCAGCTCGACGAAGCTGTCGCGGGTGCCGGAGGTGGGCGGCGGTCCGAGCACCTCGATCTTCTTGCTGGGGAGCGACGGGTCGACATCGGACCAGTTCTTGTTCGGATTGGCGACGAACTTGCCGCTGGCATCCGGGATCTCCTTGGCGAGCGCCAGGAAGATCTGCTTCTTGGTGAGCCCGAAATCGGGAGCGCCCTTGGCATGGGCGATGCTGAGGCCGTCGAAGCCGATCTTGATCTCGACGATGTCGGTCACGCCATGCTTGGAGCAATCCTCATATTCCGACTTCTTGATGCGTCGCGATGCATTGGCGACATCGGGATGGTCGGCGCCGACCCCGGCGCAGAACAGCTTGAGACCTCCGCCGGTCCCGGTCGATTCGACGACCGGCGTCTTGCCGCTGGCGCGGCCATATTGCTCGGCGACGGCCGTCGTGAAGGGATAGACCGTTGATGATCCCACCACGCGGATCTGATCGCGTGCGAATGCGCCCTCGCTGCCGAATGCCGACAGCGACGCCATCGCGACGAAAAGTGCGAGCGTCGTCTTTCTCACTGGAAATTCTCCCTGTTGCTCTTGGGATTGTGCCTCTTGCAAAAGCGGCGACAGACTTAGCGGCTGCCCAAGACAAAAGAATTCCCGTTGCATGACACTATTACGACAGTACAAATCATTGAAATAACTTCATTAAATCGGATGCGACAATTCTTTGACGGCGTGATTTTGGGGTCTCCCGAAATCGGAACAATTGTTGCCGCGCGAAATTACCAGCGTTGTAGCTCTCAGTGCGAGATGGAGGGCGTCATGAAAAACATCCTGGGCGTGATGGTAGTGTTGGCTCTCGCGCCGAACCCGGCGCCCGCCGCCCAGTGGACGGCGGCGACGGTCGATGCCGGTCAGCCATTCGGAAAGCTGGACACGAGCCGGGCAGGGCGCGATTTTAAGGGCTTCTGGCGCGGCTTGAGCCGGGAGGAGAGGACGGAGATCCGCGGGCGCTGCAGCGTCGTCATCGGAAATTCGGCCCGCTACCAGACTGATGCGCGTGCGCTGTGCAGTGAGCTGAGGGCCGAGGACACTTTCGATGGCGGCGGTGCCTCCGGTTCGGGCGGCAATGGTGGCAATGGCGGCGATGGCGGCGGTGGGGCCGCCGCCGGCGGCAGGGACTGACCGCAATCGGGTGGCGGCCTGGGTCGTCGCTTTTCTTTCGCTCCTGCTCGCGGCTGCGGTCGCGCCCGAGAACAGCAAGGCAGCCGGCGAGAGAGGCACCTTCCTGCATGTTTCCGACATCCACTTCGACCCGTTCGCCACGCCGGGGATCGCACCGCGACTTCTTCCCCTGAACGTCGATCAATGGCGCGACCGGTTTTCGCGCGAGCCCGACCAGGTGATGGCGGGCTTCGGCAGGGACACCAATTTCCCTCTGCTCGACTCGGCGCTCGGGGCCTTGCGCGCTGCCGCTCCCGAGGCCGATTTCACCATCTTCACCGGCGACCTCCTGGCCCATGAGTTCGAGGCCAAGGCGGCGCAGGCCTTTGGTGTCGACGAGCGCTCGACGCTCGTTCAGGCGTTCGCCGTCGCGACCACCAATTTCGTCGCCAGGACGCTCGGCCGTGCCATTCCCGGCCGCCCGGTGATCATCGCCCTCGGCAACAACGATGCGGCCTGCGGCGACTACCGCATCGACCCGGGCGGGCCTTATCTGGCAGCGACCCGCGGGACCGTGCGCGAGCTCCTGGGCAATCTCGAGGTCGATGCCGATTTCGATCGCACCTATCTGGCCGGCGGCTATTACGCGGTGCGCCATCCCGCCCGCCCGGACATCACCATCCTCGTCCTCAACGATGTGTTGTGGTCGAACGAATATCGTGATGCCTGCGGTGCGGACGGGCTTGCCGCCGGCAAGGCCATGCTGGAATGGCTGCGCATGCGCCTCGAGCATCACCAGAAGGCCGGCGGCAGGGTCTGGCTCGTCCATCACATCCCGATCGGCTACGATGCCTATGCCACGAGCCAGGTCACCGGCGAGCGCTGCCCGGCACGGCCGGTACCTTTCCTGCGCCAGCCCTTTGCCCGCGATTTCATCGAGCTGATCCGCGACCACAGTGCCGTCATCGACGCCGGCTTCGCCGGCCACATCCATTATGATGACTTCCGCCTGCTGATGTCGCGCCGCGGCCAGGCCGTTGCAGCCGAGAAGATCGCGCCCGGCATCAGCCCGATCTTCGGACAAAATCCCGGTTTTCACGTCTTCACCTACGATCGCCTAGGCGGCCGTCCGACCGATTACAGCACCCATTATCTCACCAACCTGGCGACGGGCAGTTCGGCGCGCGACGGGCGCTGGGAGAGGGAATACAGCTTCACCCGCCGCTACGGTCAGCGCCGCTACGCTGCGGCAGCTGTCGCCAATGTGTGGCGCCGCCTGCAGCGCAACGGCCAGGCCAGGCGGGATTTCCGGACACTCTACAATGTCGGCCGCGGGCAACTGGCGATGAATGTGTTCCCGGCCTATGCCTGCGCCATCGGCCATCTCGATCGCAAGTCGTTCGGCGACTGCTATTGTCGGTAGAAAAGGACCAGTGGGCAGTGAGGAACTTCTCCCGACTGCCTATCCGCCTCTGCCTTGCTGTTGCGGCTCAGAAG
>JBKOZY010000343.1:0-6120 GCA_046726135.1 Pseudomonadota bacterium
GGACTGGGTGGGTGCGCTTACCGAGCTCGATGCGATTGCTCTCGACCCGCGGACGGTCAACGACACGCTCGGCGTGTTGCTGAAGTATCAGGATGACATTGCCCGGCTGGAGGGTTCCCCGGCACGGCGGCTGATCGAGCAGGTCAGGAGCGATCTCGCTCAGGCATCTTCAGGCTGATATCATCGGAGCTATGATACGTAAGGCTTCGCCGGCAAAACGGGAAAAACGGCAATCTTCTTCCCAACCCCCTGATGAAGTTCAGGAAAGTCTGGTCGAGAGCTTCCCGGCAAGCGACCCTCCGGCGTGGACGGTCGCGCGGGTCGGAACACCGTCGCGCCAGCGGACCCGCCAGGGGCCGGCAACGACGCAGAAGACAGGCCAAAAGCCTGAGAGGAGAAAGGATTGAGTGTCGATCCCTACAGCCTGCTGGGCGTCAGCAAGGACGCCTCGCAGGACGACATCCAGAAGGCCTATCGCAAGCTCGCGAAAAAGCTTCACCCCGATCTGAACCCCGGCAACAAGACGGCGGAGGAGAGGTTCAAGCAGATCACCGCCGCTTATGACCTGCTCGGAGATCCCGAGAAGCGGGGGCGGTTCGACCGCGGCGAGATCGACGAGACCGGCGCCGAGCGGCCGCGCCAGCGCTATTACCGCGACTTCGCCGACGACATGGCGGGAACTCATCCCTATTCGAGCGATGCCGGCTTTGCCGACTTCGAAAACGATGACATCCTGTCGGAGATCTTCGGTCGCGCCCGCGGGGCACGCTCGACCCGGCCGCGGCGGGGCTTCGACATCCGCTACACGCTGCCGGTCGACTTTCTCGATGCGGTCAATGGGGCGACGCGGCAGGTGCGGCTTGGCGATGGGTCGGAGCTCAAGGTGACCATCCCGCCGGGCACCCGCGACCGTCAGGTTCTGCGGCTGCGCGGCAAGGGCGAGCCTGGGGTCAATCAGGGACCTGCCGGCGATGCGCTGGTCGAGGTCAACGTCCAGCCGCATCCGACATTCGAGCGCAAGGGCGACGACATCCATGTCGAGCTGCCGCTGTCGGTTCGGGAGGCCGTGCTGGGCGGCAAGGTGCCGGTTCCGACCACCACCGGAACCGTGACGCTCACGGTGCCGCCATGGTCGAACAGCGGCAAGGTGCTGCGGCTCCGGGGGAAAGGCGTGCCACGACCCGACGGGTCGCGCGGCGATCAATATGCGACGGTGAAGATCGTGCTGCCAGACCGGCCGGATCCCGAGCTTGAATCCTTCATGACGGGATGGCGGCAAGGTCAGGGCGAGGATCCGCGCCGCAAGGCGGAGGCATGAGCATGGACGACCGAGAGTTCCTGGTGCGCACGTCGATCAGGGCCGAGACCTTGGAGATGTGGGTGTCGGCCGGGTGGCTCCTGCCCGAGCGCAGGGACGACCGCACGAGCTTCACCGAGATCGATGTGGCGCGCGCCCATCTCATCCGCGATCTGCAGAACGGGATGGGGGTCAACGAAGCGGGCATCGACGTCATTCTCGACCTGCTCGATCAGCTTTACGGACTCCGGTGTACGCTGCGCGAGGTGCTGACCATGGCGCCGGGTGAATCCGGCGGCAGGCGCGGCGAGCCGGGCGAGCGCGATGGCTGAGGCGGTCGGCGCGCTCGAGCCGCGGCACCAGCCGCAGGGACGGCTCGCCGACAACATCATGCATTTTGCACGTCTGCTGCGGCAAAGCGGCCTGCCGGTGGGGCCGGGGCAGGTGCTCGACGCCATCGATGCGGCGCAATGCGGCGGGCTCGCCAACCGCTCCGATTTCTATTGGACCCTCCATGCGGTGCTGGTGCGCCGTCATGAGCATTCGGTCGTCTTCGACCAGGCTTTCGACATTTTCTGGCGGCGGCCGAAAATGATCGAGCAGCTGATGCAGCTGTTCTTCCAGCGCACCCGCAGCGAAGCATTAGACCGGCCGAAGCGGGCCGGTCAGCGCCGGGTCGGCGAGGCGATGTTCCAGGACCCTGGCGCTGGCGAGCGGCTTGATCCGCAAGCGCTCGAGATCGAGAGCATCGCGACCGCCTCGGCCCAGGAGGTGCTGCGCTCCAAGGATTTCGAGCAGATGACGGCCGAGGAAGAGGCGGAAGCCAGGCGCGCCATCGCCCGGCTCCGGCGCAACCGGCTCGAACGCAAGACCCGCCGCTTCACCGCGGCACGCGACGAGGTGATCGACATGCGGGCGACGCTCAAGCGCTCGCTCCGGGCCGGCGGGGCGATGATCGAGCTCAGCCGGCGCGGCCGGCGCCGCCGCGAGCCGCCGCTCGTGGTTCTCGCCGACATCTCCGGCTCGATGGCCAACTACACCCGGATGTTCCTGCATTTTCTGCATGCGCTCAAAAGCGACAGGAGCCGCATGCATGTGTTCGTGTTCGGCACGCGGCTCACCAACATCACCCGCGAGCTCGAGCGGCGCGATGTCGACGAGGCCCTGGCGCGGGTTGCTGCGGCGGTCAAGGACTGGTCGGGCGGCACCCGGATCGGGCAGTCGTTCAGGGATTTCAATTTCCAATGGGGCCGGCGGGTGCTGGGGCAGGGGGCGCATGTGGTGATCATGACGGACGGGCTCGAGCGCGACGATCCGACGCTGCTCGGCGAGGAAATGGCCCGACTCGCCCGCTCCGCCAGGCGTGTCAACTGGCTCAATCCGCTGCTGCGCTATGATGGATTCCAGGCTGCGGCGGCCGGCGTCCGCACGATGATGCCCCATACGGACGAATTCCGCCCGGTGCACAATCTCGAGAGCCTTGAAGATCTGGCGGAAGCGCTTTCATATTCGGCAAGGCCGGAGCACGCCTCGCGGCGGTGGCTCGGTCAAGCATGATGTGCTCTAAAATGGAGGCTGACCATCATGAGCGCTCCCGACCATACCGTTCTTCAGGAAGCCGCGCGCTGGCTTGACCAGGGGAGGAAGGTGGCGCTCGCCACCGTGATCGAGACCTGGGGCTCGGCGCCGCAGCCGGTGGGCAGTCAGCTGGTGATCGATGCGCAAGGCAATTTCGTCGGATCGGTATCGGGCGGCTGCGTCGAAGGCGAGGTGGTCTCGGAAGCACAGGACGTCATCGCTGCGGAGCTGCCGCGGATTCTCTCCTACGGGGTGGCGGACGAAACGGCCTGGAAAGTGGGTCTCGCCTGTGGCGGCCGAATCCGGATCTATGTCGAGCCGATGTCGCCTCCTGATCAGGATGTGCCGTGATGCATTATGCGATGCTGATGGAGCTGATCAGGGCGCGCAATGAGCGGCGGCGCATTGCAATGGTCACCAATCTCGCCAATGGCGCCGAGCGCCTGGTCGAATATGACAGAGCGAAGGACGATCTCCTGGCCGATGATCTCGAGCAGGCGTTCCGTTTCGACCGGTCGGGCATCGTCAAGATCGGCGACGCCGAATATTTCATCAACGCCTACAATCCGCCACTCCAACTCGTGATTGTCGGGGCGGTCCACTTGGCCCAGGCGCTCATCCCGCTCGCCCGGGCGGCAGGCTACGACGTGACGGTGATCGACCCTCGAGCTGCCTTTGCCTCGCACGAGCGCTTCCCGGATGTGGTGGTGCACAAAGAATGGCCCGACGAGGTCCTGCCCAATCTCGATCTCGGGCCGCGTACCGCGCTGGTGGCGCTGACGCATGATCCCAAGATCGACGATCCGGCACTCAATGCGGCGCTCCAATCCGGGTGCTTCTATATCGGGGCGCTGGGCTCGAAAAAGACGCAAGGGGCACGTCGCGAGCGGCTGGCGGCGGCCGGCTTCAAGGATGCGGATCTGAGCCGCATCCACGGCCCCATCGGTCTTTCGATCGGGGCGCGCGGCCCGGCGGAGATCGCCATCTCGATCATGGCCGAGATCACCGCTGCGCTGAGGGTTGGAAAGGCCGATGAAGTTCGGTGAGATCGCTGTCGGCGACGCTCTCGGCGCCATTCTGGCTCACTCGGTCTCCCATCGTGACGGCGTGTTCAAGAAGGGTCGGGTGATCGCGCCCGAGGATGTGGCGCTGCTCAAGGCTTCCGGCGTCGAGCGCGTGTTCGCGGCCCGTCTCGATCCCGACGATGTGCCGGAGGACGACGCCGCTGCAGCAGTGGCCCAGGCGATCGCCGGTCCCGGCACCGAGGCACAGGAGCCGTTCACCGGCCGGGCCAATCTCCACGCGACCGCCGCAGGGGTCGCAATCATCGATGCAGAGCGCGTGCTTGCGTTGAACCGGCTCGACGAGGGCCTGACGCTGGCGACCGTGGCGCCGTTCGAGACGGTCACCCGGCGCCAGCTGCTGGCGACCGTCAAGGTCATTCCCTTTGCAGTGCCCAGGCCGGTGGTCGAGCAGGCGCTGCGGTTGGTCGGCGGCCAACCGCTGGTATCTCTCGAGCCGTTCCAGGCGAGGCGGGCCGGACTCGTCATCACCACCCTGCCGCAGACCAAGCCCTCGATCGTGCGCAAGTCCGAAACTGCGATCCGCGAGCGCCTGATGGCGCTGGGATCGATGCTTGGCGAGGTCGTCATATGCGGCCATGAGACGGTCGAGATCGCGGCGGCGATCGCGCGTCTCAAGGCGAGCGGGCATGACCCGGTGCTGGTGTTCGGTGCCTCGGCGATCGTCGATCGCGGCGATGTGGTGCCGGCCGGGCTGGTCGCGGCCGGCGGGACGGTGGTCCATCTCGGCATGCCGGTCGATCCCGGCAATCTGATGATGCTGGGGCGGCTTGAAAGCACGCCGGTGATCGGCGTCCCATCCTGTGCCCGATCGCCCAAGGTCAATGGGTTCGACTGGGTGCTGGCACGCATCCTGGCAGGGATCGAGGTCAGCGGCCGCGACATCATGGATATGGGAGCGGGCGGCCTGCTCAAAGAGATCATGAGCCGCCCGACACCACGTGATGCCGGCGCCCCGACCGCACCGACGGTCGGCGCGGTGCTGCTGGCGGCCGGCACATCGCGGCGCATGGGTGGCCCGAACAAGCTCCTGGCCCGGATCGGCAGCGGCGGACAGTCAATGATCCGGGCGACGGCGGCGAATTTGGTCGAGGCAGGGGTTCAGCCGATCATCGTGGTCACCGGGCGGGATGCCGGCGACGTCGAGCAGGCGCTGAGCGGTCTCGATGTGCGGTTCGTGAACAATGGCGATTACCCGAGTGGGCTTGCGTCATCGATCCGGGCCGGCGCCGGGGCGGTGCCGGAAGGTGCCGAGGGCCTATTGGTGGCGCTTGGCGACATGCCGCTGGTCGGCGCCAAGATCGTGCGGCGCCTGGTGGCGGGGTTCAACCCGCAGGAAGGGCGTCTCATCTGCGTCCCGGTGCACCAGGGTCGCCGCGGCAATCCGGTGCTGTTCGCCCGCCAGTTTCTGCCGGAGCTCGCGGCGCTCACCGGCGACGAGGGCGCGCGGTCGCTGCTCGATCGCCATGCCGATCAGGTTGCCGAGATCGAGGTCGGCAGCACGACGATCTTCGCCGATTTCGATACGCCGGAGAGCTTGGTGGCATTTCGGGGTGAGTAGGCAGTCGGCAGTAGGCAGTCGGCAGTCGGCAGTCGGGAAGAGCACCGCTCACGGTCCGTTGCCCATCGGCTACTGCCTTTCCCGCAAGGTTTTCGAAGGCTTCTCCTTAAATCATTGCCGGTAGCGGAGGGGGCGGCTCGTTGGTGCCGTCGCGAGTCCTGCCTCTGACATGATCGGCTGCTCCAAGGTCCGTAAGGCGGGCCTGGCCTCATGCCGACTGCCTCATTCTACAACAGCTTCAGACCGCGGAAGCTGGCGTGGCCGCCACGGCCGATGATCAGGTGGTCGTGGACGGCGATCGACAGCTTGTCGGCAGCTTCGACGATCTTGCGGGTGAGCTCGATATCGGCGCGCGACGGGGTCGGGTCGCCCGATGGGTGGTGTGCACCAGGATGATGGCCGATGCGGAGAGCTCGAGGGCGCGCTTGACGACCTCGCGGACATAAACCGGCGCATGATCGACGGTGCCCTGCTGCTGCACCTCGTCGGCGATAAGATTGTTCTTGCGGTCGAGAAACAGGATGCGGCTCTCGGCCAAATCCTTGAAATCAAACGATCGCAACCCGCACCAGACTCGCGGTTCGCCGCACCCTGAAAAGGGA
>JBKOZY010000344.1:0-4255 GCA_046726135.1 Pseudomonadota bacterium
GGGTCGCGGCCGATCCGGTCGAGCAATCGGCGACCCTTGTGCTGCGGCTCGTCGAGAACATCGTGTCGGTAGGCGAAAAGATCGCGGACCGGCCGATAGCCCTGTTGCTCGAGATGTGCCGGAAGCCAGGCACCGTCCCACGGCATCAGGAACATCGGTTGCTCCTGATGACCCTCGATGAGGAGCCCGCTTTCCTGGTTGATGGAGAGGTTGTAGGGCCCGGTGACGTGGCGAATGCCGTGGTGTCGAAGCCATTGCTCGGCCTCGCGGAAGAGTCCCCGGACAACATCGTCGTGATCGATGGTGGCGAAATTCCCGAAATGGCCGAGACCGGGATGGCTCTCGACTTCCAGCCGGTCGATCTGGGCGGAGATCCGGCCCACCGGCCGGCCATCCTGGAGGGCGAGCCACAAGGCGGCCTCGCCATGGGCGAAATAGGGGTTGCGGCGGCGGTCGAACTCCTGGAGCCTCTGGAGATCGAGCGGGGCGGAATAGCCGGGAATCCCGTGGTAAATCTCGCGCGGCAGCCGGACGAACTGTTTCAGCGCACGGCCGCCATCGACCGGCCTGATCTCAACCGGATGTGGCAAGGAGTCCTCCGCTAGTGCTTGAAAGGAAAAGGGGTCGCAGCCATATGTAGCGCCGAATCCTGCGGGGCCCCGAGCGGGACTGCGGGAACCTTCATTGGAAGAGCTGCTTCATTCGAAAGGGCTTGGCCGATGTCTCGCAACGGACGTTCTTCGCCTTTGCTGCTTGGGTTCGAGGAAATCGAACGCCTCATCGACAGAGCGTCGAAGACGGCGGGAGACGGTTATCCGCCCTACAACATCGAGCGCCTGCCGCGCAACGGGTCAGAACCCGAAAGGCTGAGAATTACCCTTGCCGTTGCCGGTTTCGCGCGCGAGGACCTGGAAGTCTCCTTCGAGGAAAACCAGCTGGTGATTCGCGGCAAGCAGAACGACGATGTCGAGCGCCAATATCTCCATCGCGGCATTGCCGCGCGGCAGTTTCAGCGCGCTTTCGTCGTTGCCGACGGCATCACGGTCAAAGTTGCGGAATTGAAAGACGGCCTGCTGTCGATCGATCTCGAGCAGCCACAGCCCGAGCGCGTCTCGCGCCGGATCGAGATCGCGAGAGGTTAGAGGCAGGGCCGGCGGAGTGAACATGGAAAACCAGACGAGAAGAGTCATCTCCCGGAGCGATCTGGCCGGTCTTGGCGACGGCCATGTTGCCTATATTCGCGAGATCGGGCCGGAACAGGCCTTGGAGCTGCTGGGCGACCAGGTCGAATTGCCGTCGGGTTCGAAGCTGTTCTGCCTCTATATGGCTGACGGTACGCCGTTTGCGATTTCAGCGAGTTTCGAGGCGGCGATGGCCAACGCCTTCGAGCACGATCTCCTGCCGATGAGCGTGCATTAGAGCGCAGTCAAGCCGCGTGCGGGGCCGAGGCCGCTGGTTCGGTCAGAATGGCGTAGAGGCCCTCGCGGTCAGTGGTACCCCGAAGCTTCTGGACAACCGTCTGGTCGCGGAACAACCGCGAAATGCGGGCAAGAGCCTTGAGGTGATCGGCGCCCGCTGCCTCCGGCGCCAATAGGGCGAACACCAGATCGACCGGTTGATCATCGACCGCGTCGAACTCGACCGGCTGGACGAGCCTGGCAAAGACGCCGTGAACACGGTCGATTCCAGCGAATTTGCCGTGGGGTATGGCTATGCCATGGCCGAAACCGGTGGAGCCGAGCTTCTCGCGCCGAAGCAAGGTCTCGAGAATGCCCCGCGGGTCGAGCTTGGTGAGGCGGCCGGCATGGGTGGCGAGCTCCTGCAGCAACTGCTTCTTGTTCGCTGCTTTGAGGTTCGGCACCACGCCTTCCAGACGGAGGATTTCGCTCAGCTGCATGGAATCATCCTGCCCGTCCCGGATCGATCCAGCCTATATGGCCATCGTGACGGCGATACACCAGATTGAATCCGGCGCCGGCCCGGTTTCTGAACAAGACGAAGGGCAGGTTGGAGATCTCGAGCTGCAAGACGGCTTCTCCAACCGTAAGCTCGGGGATGTTGGCGATGGTCTCGGCAATGATGGTCGGCGACAGGCTGTCCGGCTCGGGGGTTTCCTCGCCGCTGCCGGCGATCACATAGCTTGCGGCGGCAAAGGCCCTGACCGGCTCGGTTCGCGATTGCTGATGATCCCTCAGTCGCTTCTTGTAGCGCTTGAGCTGACGCTCGAGATGGGACGCCGCCTCATCGAAGGCGGCATGGGCGTCGGCCCCCCGGCCATGGGCTTGCAGGGTGAGCCCGGTCGGCAGGTTGAGCGTGCATTCGCAGTGGAAGAAGCCGCGCTGCTTCTCGATCACGACCTGGGACTTTACCGAGCCATCGAACAGCCGCCCGACCCCGCTCGCAATCCGCCCCTCGATGCGGCTACGCAGCGACTCACCCATGTCGAGGTTTTTGCCGGTGATCAACAGTTTCATGATGTGCCGTCTCCCCGACGTTCCCCACTGTCCGGCGCGGAGCGGGCGGACACTAGTTGCACCGGGCAATAACGTCAACTGCCAATATGGCCGTTTCCGGCCTGCCTCAGCGGCTCAGTCGGTGCTCGCGCTGGCGTTGCACTGAAGAGGGAATTCCAAGCGCGTCGCGATACTTGGCCACCGTACGGCGGGCTATGTCAATGCCATCCTGGCGCAACCGATCGACAATTTCCGTGTCGGAAAGAGCGCCGCCAGGGGGCTCGCGATCGACCATTTCCTTAATTCTGTGGCGGACCGCCTCGGCGGAATGGGAATCGCCGCCCTCGGCCGAGGAGATGGCGGCGGTGAAAAAATATTTCATCTCGAAGGTGCCGCGCGGGGTGGCGATGTATTTGTTGGAAGTGACCCTGCTGACCGTCGATTCATGCATCGAGATCGCGTCGGCAATCACCTTGAGATTGAGCGGCCGCAGTGCCTTGACGCCGTGCACGAGAAAGCCGTCCTGCTGGCGAACGATCTCGCGCGCCACCGCCAGAATGGTGCGGGCGCGCTGATCAAGACTGCGCAACAGCCAATTGGCGTTGGCGTGGCATTCGCCGAGATAGAGCCGATCAGCCTGGTTGAGCGATCGGCGGGAGACGGTGGCATAATATTGGCTGTTCATCAAAAGCCGCGGCAGGGTCACCGAATTGAGCTCGACAAGCCAGGCGCCGTCGGGCGCCGGCCTGACGATCACATCGGCGATGACCGGCTGCACCACCACCGAGCCAAAGGCGTTGCCGGGCTTGGGATTGAGGTGCCTCAGCTCGGCTATCATGTCCCTGACGTCGTCGAGATCGACACCGCAGAGCGCGGAAAGGGCGGCGAAGTCGCGACGCGCCACCAGTGTCAAATTGTCGACGAGCCGCTCCATTGCCGGGTCGAAGCGATCCTTGTCCTTGAGCTGCAGACTCAGGCATTCCTTCAGGTCGCGGGCGAACACGCCCGGCGGATCGAAGCCTTGAAGCTCCCGCAGCACATCGGCGATGAGGTCGACCGAGACGCCGAGACTTTCCGCCAGTTGGTCGAAATCAGCGACGAGATAGCCGGCCTCGTCGATCAGACCGATCAGGTTGGCGCCGATCAGTCGGCGCTGCGGGTCGGCGATGGCGATGTTGAGCTGGTCGGTGAGGTGGCTGGCGAGGGTCGGCTCCTCACCGATGGTGGCGGCGAATTCCTGGTCGACGGCAGGCAGGCGGGAACTGCCGCGGTCGCTCTGCCATCCGGAATCCCTGAGCTCCGGCACCATTGCCACCAGCTCCGGCTCATCGGCAGCGTCGGGTCGGGTGGCGGCGGGCTCGGCCGGCGGCTCGGCTGCGGGATCGCTGGCGCGCTCGAGCAGCGGATTGCGCTCGATCTCCTCCTCGATGAACGCCTTGAGCTCGAGATTGGACATCTGCAGGAGCTTGATGGCCTGCTGCAGCTGCGGGGTCATGACCAGCGACTGGCCGTGACGCAATTCGAGCTTCTGGACGAGCGCCATCACCTATTGCCCAGAGGAGATTGTCGGCGGCTTCCTGCCATGAGCCGATTAGAGGCTGAAACCTTCGCCGAGGTAAAGCCGCCGGACGTCGGGGCTGGCGACGATCTCCCCCGGCGCACCCTCCATCAGAACCCGGCCTTCGTGGATGATGAGCGCCCGGTCGATGAGCTCGAGCGTCTCGCGCACGTTGTGATCCGTAATAAGCACCCCGATTCCCCGAGAGGTGAGCTGGCGCACCAGCTGGCGGATATCACTGATC
>JBKOZY010000345.1:0-3495 GCA_046726135.1 Pseudomonadota bacterium
GGCATATCCTTGCTTCTTGATTTGCGGCAGCGCCGCCAGGATTTCGTCGGCCGTCAACCCATTGAAAGCGGGATAGAGACGGGCATTGGCGCCCAAAATCGCTTGAACTTCACGTTCAGGCAGGAAGGCGAGAATGGCTTCGCTTGCCGAACCGACACCCAAGGGAATTTGCCCTCCCACATGTCCTGTGAGGCTGTCGATGATATAGGTACCCTCCTGGCGGTCGACGCACACTGCATTCAAGCCGCTCCGGGCCATCAAGAACACGGTATCGCTGGTTTCAGCGGCGATGCGCAGGAGCGCCGGTCGACAGATCCGTCGGAGGCCCGTGCTGTCGGCCGCCTTCGCACCCAGCGCGAACAGCGCGAGCCCGAGTCGGTATCGCTTGGTTGACCGCTCGCGCTCGACAAAGCCATGCCGCTCGAGCGCTGCGATGATGCGATGCGCCGTCGGCCCACTGAGCCCCAGACTCTCGATAATCTCCGAGGATTTGATGCCGTCCTCACCCGCCTCGCTGAGCTGACGCAATATGGCGATGGCGCGGTCGAGCAATTGCGCGCCCGGACTTGGCTCCGGCTGACTGGAATGGCGGGACGACATTTCTGGCTCACACGGCATTCATTAATGGGCGCCCGAGGATGCCCCGAAGGACTGCCAAATTTCCAGCCCCGAGCGCCTCCACGGCGGCCACCAGTCCCTTCGAGAAGGACGGCTCATAGTCTTGCGCCGCCACCATGAGCTTGTCCTTGAGGTCGTTCCAGCTCATCGGGTTGGTGGGCTCGCCCTTGGGGTCGAGCACCGTTTTCGTCAGCACACGATTATCGGTTTTGATCGTCACGCGCGAGGGAACGCGCGCCGAGAACATGCGGTCGAATTCAGGATCGACCGAAAGCCGTACAAGCCGAGCCAATGCAATCGTCGCCTCGTCCTCCAAGCTCTTCGCCTGCAACGGCAAGAGCGCGGCGCGTCCGCGGGTGAGCGCCAGCGCCACGGTAAACGGAATGCTGTACTGTGCCGACTCCAGCGTCGTCGGCACGACGTCGTTATTGAGCCTCAGCGCCCGGCCGAAAATATCGATGTCGATCGCCCGCACCGATCCGGGAACGACGTCATTCTGGGCGGCGAGGTCCAGCGCAGCATCGATGGCGGCATGTCCCCATCGACAGCAGCTGTAGGGCTTGAAATATACCGTTTCGACAAGAAAGCTCTGCCCCAGCCCATCGAGCAGCATGGCGCGGTTGAAGGATCCGGCATCGTCGAGAAGATCGAGAGGACCCGTGAAGCCGGCCTCGGCCAGATCGATGGCACTGATGCCGGTCGCCGTGGACCACGGAATGCCCTCTTTGACATGCGTTCCCATCTGCCTCGTATATCCGATCGAGGCGAGGTTGGGCGCCATGGTGCCGGCAATGGCGATCGCCTGTGCGATCAACGGGGTCGGCAGGTTGCGGATATGCGCCACGGCGGCTGCGGCGCCATGGGCGGACCAGAGCCCCGACGCGAGCGTCTCCAGTCTCGTGAAGTCGCGGGCCGCCGAGACCCGGATTCCGATCTCGTAACCGACAGCGATCGCAGTCAGCAGCCGATCAGCCGTAGTCGCGGCGACATCCGCCTGGGCCAGCACCGCCGGGATGATCGATGCGCCCGGATGACCGGCGGCAGCGCGATGTCCGTCGTCGATGTCGAGGATCGACGCAATGGCCGAGTTGGCAAAGGCAGCGCCGGAAACCGGTAGCCTCGTTCCGGAGAACCAGACCTGCGCCTGCCCTGCACCCCAGGTTTTGCGCGCCGCCTCGAGCGCCGCTCGTCCTCCCGGGCTTTGTAGCCCGAACAGGGCCGAGCTCAGGACATCAAGGATGACCCGCAGCACGGCCGCGCGAACCGTATCGTTCAGCCCCTGGGCCTCAGAGACAAAGCGGGCAAGCTCAAGCGCGATCACCACAAGTTCTCACTATATGATACGTTCCTTCAATTTCACATCATAATATGAAGAAACCATTGGCGTCGAGATCTGAACCGGCTAGGCTGCACAGGTCGTTTCCGACGCGGCAACTGGCCAGACGGTCATGAGGAAGAAGCAATGCCAGGGCGTTGGCAGGCTTTCCCGACGAGCGAATTTGAAACGCGCATGGCGAACGTCCAGTCGGCCATGCACGATCAGCGGATCGACCTCCTGCTGCTGCATGCGCCGGAAAACATCTACTACCTGACCGGTTATCAGACCTGCGGCTACTTCGCCTACCAGATGCTTGCCGTTCCGCCGCGCGGCACGCCGGTGCTGCTCGTCAGATATCTCGAACGTGGCAACATCCACGAATATTCTTGGCTTGAAGCGTATGAGACCTGGAAGGAGGGCGACGATGTCGCGATCCGCTCCGTCGAGGTCATCAAGAAGGTTGGCGCCGAGGATGCCCGCATCGGCATCGAGAAATCGAGCTGGTTTCTCACCCTCGATGTCGCCGAGCGCTTGCGCACCGCCCTGCCGCGCGTCACCTGGTCGGACGCCAGTCAGCTCGTCGAGAAGATTCGCATCATCAAATCCGAGCGCGAGCTGTCCTACATCGCAAGGGCGGGAGCCATCGCCGAGGCCGAGATGCGCGCCGCCATGGAGGTGCTGCGCGATGGCGTGACCGAGGCCGAGGTCGCCGCTGCCATCTATCAGGCAGGCGTGCTCAGGGGCTGCGAATATACCGGGCTGCCGCATCACATCATGTCCGGCCATCGCTATGACGTGTGCCACGCCAATTGGAGCCCGAAGAAGATCGTCAAGGGCGAACTCGTCCTGCTCGAGCTATATGGCTGCGTCGAGCGCTACCACGCGACCCAGATGCGCACTTTTTCGATCGGCACGCCGTCACGCGATGTGCAGGAAGCAGCCGATCTCGTGGTCAAGGCGCAGGACGAGGCGCTGAAGGCCCTGAAGCCCGGTGCATCGAGCCTCGATGTCGACCGGCTGGTGCGGCAGCCGATCCGAGGGATCCGGCCCGACTATTACAACAGGAGCGGCTATTCGACCGGCATCGGCTTTCCGCCAAGAACCGCCGAATGGGAGACGCTCGATTTCAATGAGCAGTCGGACTGGATCGTTCGCGAAGGCATGGCCTTCCACATGCTTGCCTTGGCAAAGGGTTTCGGAATCAGCGAGACAGTGATCGTCACCGCCATGGGAGGAGAGCGAGTCACACCTGATAATCCGAGACAGTTGATTGTCGTCTGACAGTCGATTGATCAAGCGCCACAACAACAAGACTTGGCCTAGGGAGATCACCATGAACGGTTGCAGAGCTCATTCGGTTTTGACACGGCGCGGGCTGCTCAGGCGGGCGGCCGGCACCTCCCTGGTTCTCGGTGCGGCGGCTTTCATCAGGCCGTCGGGCGCCAAGGCCAAGCAATTCGACGGCAAGCCGATCAGGGTCCTGACCTGGTCTGATGCCACTGGTCAGGCTGCAGTGCGCACCATCTTCCAGCCGTTCGAGGAAATGTCCGGAGCCAAGG
>JBKOZY010000346.1:0-6294 GCA_046726135.1 Pseudomonadota bacterium
GCATGGACGGTTGCATGATCGTAGTGGCCCCGATCATGCCGGCGCTTCACGCGGTTGACGGCACCGATCGGGTAATGGGGCGCGTGATCGTCCGCCATGGTTTGCCTCCAAGCTTGATGGGCGGTCATCGCATGCTAAAATGGTCGGCGATAGGGCCAATTCTGCCAGCGAAATGCCGACCACTTCTAAAAGACAGCGGGATGTGCTCGATGTGCCGCTGCAGCTCGATCCCGCTGCCGGGAATCAGTCGCTGCAGGTCAATCGGGCGATCCGCAGCGCGATAATCGACGGTCGCCTCACCGCCGGGCTGCGCCTGCCATCGAGCCGCGCCCTGGCACGGCAGCTTGGGGTGCGCCGCAACGCGATCATCGCGGCCTATGAGCACCTTCTGAGCGATGGCTTCGTCGAGACAAGAACCGGCGCAGGCACCTATGTCGCGCCGATCCTGCCGCCGCGACCACAGGCGCCATCGGTTCAACGCCCGGATCGTTGGCAGACGGCCGCTCGACGGCCGTTCGCGCTCGGCCATACCCATGCGGATCGAATGTTGCTCGGAAAGTTCGGGGCGGCTCTGCGTCGGCAAACAGCCCATGGCGATCAGGCGCGCCTCGGTTATGGCGATCCGCGGGGCAGCGGTGCGTTGCGCGAGCAGATCGCCGCCTATCTGGCGGCCAATCGCGGATTCCGCTGCGACCCTGGATCCATTCTCGTGACGAGCGGAACGCAGCACGCCGTCCGCCTGTGCACGGTCGCACTGCTCGGCCTCGGCGATCGAATCTGGATGGAGGATCCGGGCTACCCGGCAGCCCGCAGGACATTCGAGACATCGGGTCTCGTTCCGATGGCGGTTCCGGTGGACGCCGAGGGGCTCGACATCGCTGCAGGCCGGCGTATCGCGCCGATGGCAAAGGCGGTCTATGTCACGCCTTCCCATCAGTTTCCAACCGGCGTGACGATGAGCATGCCGCGGCGAGTCGCGCTTCTCTCCTGGGCCGGCGAGCGCCAGAGCTTCATCTTCGAGGATGATTACGACAGCGAGTTCCGTTATGCGGGGCCGCCGCTCACCGCGCTTGCCGGGCTCGCCCAGGGGGGCGAGGTCATCTATCTCGGAACATTCTCCAAGACGCTCTTTCCGGGCTTGAGGCTCGCCTATGCGGTCCTGCCGCCCAAGGCAGTCGATCGGGTGGTGGCGGCGCGCGCCGGGTTCGATCGCTTCCCGCCGAGCTTGCTGGATGGTGCCGTCGCGGATCTCATGGCAGAGGGCGTGCTGCTCAACCATGTCCGCCGCATGCGGAGCCGTTACCGAGCGGCACGCGATGCGCTGGCTTCGACGCTCAAGCGGGCGGCCGGCGACGCGTTGGATATCGCGGTGCCCTCGCAAGGGCTCCATCTCGTTGCCTATCTTCCGCCGACGCTCTCGTTCGAAGCCGGCCAGCGCATCAGAGAGATGGCCGAGATCGATGCCTTGCTGTTGTCGGAAACCCGGAGCCGTCGCAGCGACGGCCGAGAGGGTTTCATTCTCGGCTTCTCCGGTTTCGAAGTGCAGGAGCTGACGGCGGCAGCGCGGCGGCTCGGTCAGGCGGCGGCACGGATTGCGAGATCGCATTTTGCCGGTCTGAAGCTTAAAGGTTAGGCTCCAGGCCGCGACTGCCCGCAAACGCGCTCCGAAGGTACGGTATGCCGGTGATCGATCCGCGCTCTGGCGACATCGAGGACGATGCGTCGAGCACCAAGAACCGGTCGCTGCTGGCGATCACCGGCAGCATGCTGGCCGAGATCAGCCTGCCGCGACTTCTCTTCGTGTCGACGGCTCTCATCCTTTTGCCGGGATTTCTCCTCGGGCTGGCGCCGCTCGTGGTTTCGGCCTGGCTGCAGGTGGTATCGCAGGCGGTTCGATCGTCCGTCCTCGACATATGGCCGATTTTGATCTTTCTCGCCGCCCTGCTCGTCGGACTGTTCGGCGGCGTGAGGTTGTTCAGGCTGGCGGAGCAGAGCTTCTGGTCGCTCAACGCGATCGTGATCCAGCCGGTCTATGTGATGCTGCGCGAGGCGGTGCGGCAGTTCGTCGAGGGGGTGTTGGTGCCGCGGGCGCGCGGCGTGGCGCGGGCGCGGGTGCGCGCCATTGCGGCGGCCGGCGCGGGGATCGTCCTGTGCCTCCTGGCGGTGCTTGCCGTGCTGCTGGCGTGGCCTAGCGCACGGTTCATCCTGGCGCCGATGGATGTGTCCTCGCTGGCCCATGTGATCGTGGCGGCAATTGCCAACGGGGTCGTGCTCGTTGCCTCCTACCTCGCCGCAGCGTCGCTGGTCTGGGGCTTCATCGATGCATGGACGGCGCAGCCGCGCGACGTGCGGCACTTCGAGTCAGGTCCGCCAACCGGCCGCTCCTGGCGCGTCGCCCATCTTTCCGACCTTCACGTGGTGGGCGAGACCTATGGATTCCGCATCGAAAGCGGCCGGGCGGGACCGCAGGGGAATCACCGGCTCAAGCGGGCGCTGGCCCGGCTCAGCGCCATCCATGCTGCCGATCCCATCGATCTCGTCCTGGTCACCGGCGACATGACGGATGCCGGGCGCTCCACCGAATGGGCCGAGTTCCATGAGGCATTGCGGCCATATCCCTGGATTGCCGAACGGATCCTGATGGTGCCGGGCAATCACGACGTCAATATCGTCGACCGAGCGAATCCGGCGCGCCTGGACTTGCCGGGGAGCCCCAATAAGCGCTTGCGAAAGTTTCGCACGCTGTTCTCGATGTACGGTCTCATGGGCGAGCGGGTCCATGTCATGGATCAGACGAGGAAACGACTCGGGCCGAGCCTTCGCCACGCTCTCGATCCCCAGCTGGGCTGGATGGTGCGCTATGCCAATCACGGCAGACCTCGGCTCAATGCCAAGCAGAAGGAGCTGTGGGCGCGGGCCTTTCCGATGATCCTGCCGCCGGCCAACGGGCTCGGGGTCATGCTGATCAACTCCAATGCCGACACGCATTTCTCCTTCACGAATGCACTGGGCATAATCTCTGTCGAGCAGCTGCAATCGATAAGGGCGATCGCCGCGGCCTATCCGGACGCCTGCTGGATCATTGCGCTTCACCATCATCTGTTGGAATACCCTCGCAAGGCGAAGAGCTTGTCGGAGCGTGTCGGAACGGTGCTGATCAACGGCAATTGGATAATCCGTCAGCTGCAGCCGCTGACGGGACGAGTGGTGTTGATGCATGGCCACCGGCATATCGACTGGATCGGCGAATGCATGGGCCTGGCGGTGGTCTCCGCGCCCTCACCGGTCATGGAGGCGACCGACGACGTCGCCACCAGCTTCTACATTCACACGCTGCTGCGCACTGCCGATGGACATGTGGCGCTCGGACAGCCCGAGGAGATCCGCATCGAGGGTGGCGCCGCTGCATGACAGTCCTGCATCAGGGTAATTCTCAGACAGTTTCAGGGTGTCCCCCGATAGGGCCCAGCCCGAAATGCCGATAGGATTGCGGGCGAGCAGAATGCGGTTTCTCCGAAGGCGGAAAGGCGGACCGTGCTGCCGCGAGGGTTAGCCGGAATCTCGGGGTGGAAGGAGGTCCGCCCATGTCCTCTCCCGTCTGCGATGAACGGTTTCTCATGCGCATCTTCGCCGCTCTGGTCCTTGCGACGGTCGTCGCCGACATCGGCTTGATCTGGGCAGTGTTTGTGCTTCCGACGCCTTAGAGCGGCATTTCAATAGGGCGGGATGACGGCCTGCAGGAGCGTGTGCCCTTCCGTCGAATCGATCTGCAGCCGACCGCCGATCTGCGCCAGGCGCTCGCGCATGCTGATCAGGCCGAGGCCGCTTGACACCGGGCCCGGGCCGTCCAGGGTTCGGTCGCTCATGCCCTTGCCGAAGTCCTCGACGGTGAGCAGGATACGCCCACCCTGGTCGTTCTGTCGGGTCAGGCGGATCAGGGCCGTGGTGCTTCCCGAATGGCGCGCGACATTGGTCAGCGCCTCCTGGACCACGCGGAAGACGACAAGCTCGCTATCCTTTGCCAGCCGGCCGATATTCTCACCGATCTTCAGGTCGACCTGGATGCCGCTGCGCTCCTCGAAGCCCTCGAGGAAATAGCGCAGGGCGAGGCCGAGACCCGCCTCGTCGAGATAGGGAGGATGGAGAAGGTAGGAGACGGTGCGAAGCTCGCGGTTCGACTGTTTGAGATTTTGCTCGAGTTCGTCCAGAAGCGGCATGGACTTGGCGGCCAGGCTGTCTCTGAGGCGACCAGCGAGCAAGCTGGCAGCGATGAGGTTTTGACCGGTCGAGTCATGCAGGTCGCGGGCGATGCGCCGCCGCTCCTCGTCCTGGGCGCGCATCAAGGAGGCGGCAAGCGCGCGTGTGGTCTTCCCGGCGTTGCGCAGCTCCTCCACCATGGCACCCAGCAGCAGGATCGGTATCGAGAGGCCGGTGAGGAAGAGCTGAAGGGAAAGGACGCTCATCTCCTGGTGCTGGACGGAGAACAAGCCGTGGCCGCGCAAGGTGGACCAGGTCATGATGGTGGCAATGACCAGAATGGCGCTGCTTGCGCCCTTCTCGCCATAGCGGATCGAGGCGAAGACAATGAGCGGCAGCGGCAGGAGGAGGATCGCCGGCAGGAAGATATGGAGGGCAGACCTCCCGGCCAGCTCGGCCGAGAGCAGGCTGATGGCGATGAGAGCGACGGCAATGGCTGCAGGCTCGATGAGCTGGAACGGCGCCTTCCAGCCCGGCCAACGGGGAGGCTCGGTCAGCCATATCAGCAGCACCGGACCAAGGGTGACGCTCGGCAGGGCGTTTGCGAGATACCAAAGCGACCAGAACAGCCAATAGTCCTCGAATCGCCCTCCTCCCAGGATCGGCACGAAGGCGCCGCCGAGCGCTGCGACGGCAGGGCTGATGCCGGCGGTGACGAGAACATAGATGCCCATGCGTTGGAAGGTGCCGAGCCAGGGTGGCGGATCGAGCAGGCGGCGAACGGCATAGGCATTGAGCAGAGCCACCAGGCAGTTGGTGACAAAGGCGACGAGCAGCTGCGGGAGCGGCATCCCGACGCCGAGCTCGGCGATGACATGGGCGACAAAGGCGGCGGCGATCAGGACCGGCCATTCGCGGCGTGGTCGGAACAGGAGGGCGCAGAAGAGGATGACGTTGGGCGGCCAGAACAGCGCGAATATCTGATCCGACAGGGTCCCGATCAGAAAGGCGAATTGCGCGCCGAGATAATAGGCAAGGCCGACCAGCAGCGGCATTCGACTGTCGATCAGCAAACGACGCGGCGCCGAGAGCGTGCTCACTCTCGCAGGATCGGCCTCGACCGTGGAGGACAGCACCTGTTCCTCCTCAACCCCTTCCACCAGAACTCCGCCGCCGCGGCCTTGATTCTAAGGGAGGTTTCGGACTTTTGCACCCCTCGATTTGGTGGGGCTGGCCAATGGCCTCGATCGCCTTTCCTATGCTATGAATGATGCCCGCCCGCGGGGGAGCGGTCGACCTTGGCAAGGCCATGTCCGAGACCCGCATTCTGATCGCCGATGATCACGCCGTGGTGCGCTCCGGTCTGCGCGCGGTGATCGAGGCGCAGCCTGGCTGGACCGTGGTGGCCGAGGCAAGCGACGGCAGGGATGCCCTCGCCAAGACCTTGGAGACCAAGCCCGACGTGGCAATCATCGACTACTCGCTGCCGCAGCTCAACGGCGCCGAGGTGACGCGCCAGATCCACGCCCGGCTGCCGAGCGTCGAGGTGCTGATCTTCACCATGCATGATAGCGACAGCCTGGTCACCGACATATTGGCGGCCGGCGCGCGCGCCTATCTTCTCAAGTCAGACGCCAATCAGTATCTGATCGCCGCGGTGGCGTCGCTCGCCGATCACAAGCCGTTCTTTACCGGGAAAGTCTCCGAGCAGCTGCTCGATTCCTATCTCTCCCATCAGAGCAGGTCCGACGGGCCCCTGTCGCCGCGCGAGCGGGTGATCGTGCAGCTGATCGCCGAGGGCAACAGCAACAGGGACATGAGCGAGGCGCTGGGATTGAGCGTCAAGACCATCGAGTCGCATCGCGCCTCGCTCATGCGTAAGCTCAAGCTCAAATCGACGGCGGCGATCGTTCGCTATGCGATACGCAATCGCCTCGTCGAGCCGTAAGGCTTACCACCAGGGACGGCGGACCCAGCGGCACACCCGTGCGCCGTTCCACCAGATGATCCGGCAATAGCCCCAGCGCGGATTGTAGTAGCGGTTGTAGAAGGCAGGATTGTAATAGTAGCCTGGCCCGACCCAGCCAACCCGCCATC
>JBKOZY010000347.1:0-4495 GCA_046726135.1 Pseudomonadota bacterium
AGCGAGAACACGCCGGCGATGGCCGCCTGGCTCAGATTGCGGGCGGCAAGGGTGTCGGTGACGAGCCTGATCAGCTCCTCCGGTGAAGCGCCGCGCTCGCAGCCGACTCCGACCGCGAGGGTGCGCGGCACGAACACCAGCTTGCTGTCGCTGCCCGGCGCGATCTCCTCGGTGATGCGGATGGCGAGCGGGCCGTGTGGATCGACCGGCAAGGTTTCGAGCCAGGGAGCGTGACCGAGCAGGCGCACGCTCGCGCCATCGAGCAAGGTGGCGGCAAAGCTTTTGTGGTGCTCAGGGTTGGCGAGCGACCAGCCGGGCGGCGGATCGTCGAGCGCGATGCCGAAGCGGGTATCGCTCGCGGTGGTGATGGCGGCGGTGCCGCCCAACAGATCGGCGATGATGCGGGCGAGCGCATTGGCACCATGATGACCGCCGAGCAGCGGCACGGCGACGGAGCCGTTCTCCGCCACGGCGATGACCGGCGGGTCCTCGGCCTTGTGCCCGAGATGCGCTGCCAGCTTGCGGATGACGATGCCGGCGGCGCAGACGGCAATGATCGGTCGCTGGGCGAGAAAAGCGCTGACGATAAAGGCGGATCCCTCCATCACCTCGCCATCGAGATGGTTCGCGATCGTGCGGGCGAGCGGCAGGCTCGAGCGTGCCACCACGACAACGGCGGGGCGGCTCACCATGGCTCGCTGCCCTTGTAGAGGAGGATGGTGGAGAAATAGGGCTGCTCGCCTTCGGGGATCTCGGCGAGCGGGATGATCTGCTGATCGGGATGGGTGGCGCGGGCGACGATCACGGCGCGGTCGGCGAGACCGGCGTCGCGCAGCAGCGCGCGAATCCTGGGAAAGTGGCGGCCGACCTTGACGATCGCCACCGAGTCGCTACCGGCGATCGCCGTTTTGAGTTTGTCGGTATCGAGCGGCGCCGGCAGCACTGTCATCACGTCGTTGCGCGAGGCCAAGGGGCGCCTGGCAACCGCCGCTGCCGCCATCGGCGATGGCACGCCAGGCACCACCTCGCAGCGGAAGTCGCGCCGCAACCGCTCGTGGAGATAGATGAAGCTTCCATAGAAGAGCGGGTCGCCCTCGCAGAGAAAGGCGACGTCGCGGCTTGCCGTCAGATGGGAGGCGATCGCTTCGGCAGCGCGGTCATAGGCGCCGCGCGCGGGCTCGCGGTCGACGGCCATCGGCAGGGCGACTGGAAGCTCGACAACGCGGCGCGGCAGATGCGGCGCGGCAATGCGACGCGCCAGGCTGTCGCCGCTTTCGGTCCTCGGATAGGCGACGACCGGGACAGTGCCGATGACGCGGCGGGCTTTCAGCGTCAGCAGCTCCGGGTCGCCCGGGCCGACGCCGACGCCATAGAAGGTCGCAGGCGCTACCATGGCTTCTGGACCCGCCATTGCAGGATCGGCATGCGCGGCCGGAGGCCCCTGCGGCTGCCGAGCTGCTCGAGATACGCGATGTCGATCCCGATAAGATCGCCGCCATGGCTCTGCTGCAGGGAGGTCAGGCGGGCATTGCCTTCCAGCGTGACGGTGTTGGCGACGAGCATGCCGCCGGGCGTCAGCCGCGGCCAGACAGCGGCGAAGATCGCTTCATCGCTCACCCCGCCACCGATGAAAACGGCATCGGGCGATGGCTGGCCGGCGAGGCTTGCGGGCACCGTTCCGGGGACGATCGATAGGGATGGGGTGCCAAGCGCTTCGGCATTGGCCGAGATCATGGCGAGGCGCTCGGAGACCTGTTCGAAGGCGATGGCGCGGGCGTTGCGGGCGGCGCGCATCCATTCGATGGCGATCGAGCCGCAGCCGGCACCGATGTCCCACAGGAGCCGGTGCGGCGACGGCATGAGTGCTGCGAGGGTCGCAGCACGAATCTCGCGCTTGGTCAGCTGCCCGTCATGCTGAAAGGCGGAATCGGGCAGACCGGGGATGCGCGGGAGGACGACCGCATCGGGGCCGGCCTGGCATTCGATGGCAAGCGTCTGGAAATCGGCGAAGGGCTCTTGGAAATCGGCGTCCTCGGCGGCGAAGCGGGTCACGCGCTCGGCCTTGCCGCTCATGTGCTCGAGAACAGTGAGCCGGCTGCCGCCGAACCCGCGCCGACACAGCCTTCTTGCCACCTCGGCGATGGTGGTGCGGTCGTTGGTCAGCGCGATGATGCGATTGGCGGGCGCGATGAGCGGCTCGATGAGGCATGACGGCCGGCCATGGAGAGACACGGTGTCGACATGCTGCAGCGGCCATTTGAGACGCGACGCGGCCAGCGAAAATGCCGAGAGCTGCGGCAGGATGGTCATCTCGTCGGGTGCGAAATGGTCAAGCAGCGCCTTGCCGATGCCGAACATCATCGGATCGCCGGTCGCCAGGATGACCGTCGGCGTGCCGCGCCAGCGCGCGATCAAATCGAACATGCCACCGAGCGGGGTCGGCCAGGTGTGGGCCTCGCCTTTGACCTTGCCGAGGCTGGCGAAATGGCGCTCCGCGCCGACCAGATGCACCGCGGCATCGATGGCGGCGCCGGCTTTGGGGGTGAGGCCGTCGCGGCCATCCTCGCCAAGGCCGACGACGGTGATCCATGGCGGGCTCATCGCTCGCCCGCAGGCCCGCCGGCGGCTCCGCTGGTGATGGCGTTCACCGCCGCCCCCGCCATGGCGGAGCCGCCGCGCCGCCCGAGCAGGGTGATGAACGGAACACCGCGGCTGTCGCGTGCCAGCTCCTGCTTGGCTTCGGCGGCGCCGACAAAGCCGACGGGAAAGGCAATGATCGCGGCAGGCTTCGGCCAGCCGCGATCGAGCCCCTCGAGGAGAGCGAACAGCGCGGTCGGGGCATTGCCGATGACGGCGACCGCCTGGCTCAGCCGCGCCGGCCACAGGCTGACGGCGGCCGCCGAGCGGGTGGTGGCGAGGCGGCGGGCGAGATCGGGCACCGGCGCATCGTTCAGCATGCAGATGATTTCGTTACGGGCCGGAAGGCGCGTCGCGATGATGGCCTTCAGCGCCATCTCGCAATCGGTGAGGATGGGCGCGCCATCGTTCAGCGCCTCGCGAGCGCTTGCGGCAATCGCGGGATCGAAGCGGAGCTCCGGGACGAGGTCGATCATGCCGCTCGCATGCATCAGCCGCTCGGCGATGGCCGCGATCGCCGGCGGGAAGCCGGCCAGCTTTGCCTCGGCACGGATGATGGCGAAGGACTCGGCATAGATCCGTTCCGGATCGCGAAGGTAGTCGAGGACGGTGTCGCCGACCATTTCAGCGGCCTGTCAAGGTTCGCGGCCCGAGCGGATGGTCGGCGTGCGGATAGGCGCTGCGCTGAGGATGGTCGTGATCGTGATGGCGGTGATGATGGTCGTGATGATGATCGTGCGAATGCGGGTGGTGGTGATGATGATGCAGGTGGCTTTCCTGCTCCTGGCAGGCGCCGGTGCATTCGCCGTCGCACAGATGGCAGCCGCTGCCGATGCCCTCGACATGGTGATGGTGGCTCATCTGCGGCGCCCCGACCTCGGCTTCGAAGCCCAGCACCTGAACCCGGTATTTGCACAGGCCGCAATTCATCCGGTTGTCGCCTTCGAGGATCTGGGCGACGCGATCGCGGAAGGTCTCAATGATAAGCGGATGATCATTGAGATAAGGGGCGTTGATGAACTCGATCTCCGGATGATCCTGCGCCACCCGTTCGGCATGGCGGTAGATGCGGCTGACGAGCACGCCGGTGAACAGGAAATAGGGAAAGACGACGATGCGTGGGAAGCCGAGCTTGACGGCGTGACGCAGCCCCGGCTCGACCAGCGGAAAGGTCACGCCGGAGTAGAAGGTCTCGCCCCAGCCGAAGCCGAAACCCTCGACCAGCATGCGGGTGACCTTGGAGACATTGGAATTGGCATCGGGATCCGAGGAACCGCGACCCACCACCACGAGCATGGTATCGCTCAGCGGCACCGATTTCGTCGAAGTCGCGAGCGCCTGGCGGATGCGCGCCGCCGCTGCCTCGATCATGCGGCGCTCGACGCCGAGCTCGCGGCCATAATCGATGGCAATGCGGTGCTCGGCGGCGTAACGGTTGAGCACCGCGGGGATGTCGTTCTTGGCGTGGCCGGCAGCGAACAACATGCCGGGAACGGCGAGGATGCGGGTGACGCCCTGGCGCAGCAGCGCGTCCAGGCCGTCGCGGATCACCGGCGTTGCGAATTCGAGATAGCCGTGCTCGACCGGCCATTGGGGGAAGGCCGCCGCGAGCTTGCCGGCAAGAAAGGCAAATTCGGCGGTGGCGAGCCGGTTGCGGCTGCCATGACCGCACAGCATGACGCCGAGCCTGGCGGTCATCGCAGTCTCAAGGCCGGCGCGAGCGGGTGATGGCGAAGGCTGCGAGCATCACGATGGCGAAGATCACTGCGACGAAGAGAAGGACTGTCGCGCGGTGATCATGGCCCGCGACGCGCTCGAGAATGTGGCCGGGATGAGCGGCCGCGGGCGTGGCGAACAG
>JBKOZY010000348.1:0-10599 GCA_046726135.1 Pseudomonadota bacterium
CCTTGGTCGCTTTGGCATCGGCGTTCACGACCGGAACGCTATGGTAATACCAGTCCAGCGCGGCCGCCCATGGTAGATGGTTGGTCGAGATGTCGAGATTGACCCATTCCTTCTTCTCGCCCTGCTTGACGGCACCGACCCTGCCGACCGAAATTCCGCTCGGGCCGGAGAGGGATCGACCGGGTTCCATCCGAAGCTTGGGAAGCGGCAGCCCGCGCCTCTCCGCCTCGTCCTTGATCGCTGCACAGCAATGCTCGGCATAGTCATCGGGGGTCGGCGCCGACTTGTCGTCGAGCTGGCTCCTGGGGCCGGTCCCATAGGGCTTGCCGAAGGTCCAACCGCCGCCGATGTCGATGCAGGGTGGCGTCCAGCCGGCCTTGTCCCGGATATGGTCCGACCACACGATCATCTCCCGCGCCATCACGGCGAAGTCGCGCGGGTCGTTGGTCATGCGGCTGAGATGGAAATGCGTCTCCTTCAGGTGAATGTGCTTCATCGCCTGGGCGCGCTTGACGATCTCCACCGTCTGGCTGCGTGACATGCCCCATTTGGTGCTGTCGCTCTGCTCCTTCAGGGTGCCCGGCCCGTGCATCGCCACGCCAGACCGATTGGCGAGCGGGTCGAGATCGAGCTTCAAGCGGATTCCGATATCGGCCTCCTTGCCGAAGCGTCGGCAGATGCCATCGATCTGGTCGAGCTCGTCCATCGCATCTATATTGATGCAGAGCCCGTTCACGATCGCCATCTCGAGCTCTTCGGGTTGCTTGTTCGACCCGTTCAGGACCAGCGTCTTCGGGTTCGAGCCGGCGAGCAGCGCAAGATACATCTCGTTGACGCCGAAGCAATCGCCGCCCGCGCCTTCCTGGTTCATGATGTGGCGGATGGCGAGACCGTTGTTCGACTTGTTGGCGAACAGGATTTCCACATCGGGATAGCGGCTGCGGAATGCGTCACGGAAGCGGCGGTACGTGTAGCGCAGCTGATTCTCCGAGATGACGTAGAGCGGCGTGCCGAATTTCTCGACGAGCTTCTCGACATCGCAGCCATCGACCCAGAGATTGCCATTTGGCCCGACGCCGATGAACTCGCCAAAGCTGGTCTTGTATTTCTGCGGTGCGAGTTTCGGGGGAATTCGCGACTGAACGGTCATGGGAATGTCTCCTTCAGCTGTCTGCTCAGGTCATGAGGCCGAGTTCGACCAAGCCCTTGCGCAGTCCCTCGACCTGCTGGGGCTCGAGGGTACGCAGCGGCGGGCGCGGCTTGCCGCCTCCGGGAAAGCCGAGAAGATCCATGGCGGCCTTGGTGGCAGGATAAAGGGTGCGGCCATCGGCGGTAAACAGATCGGTCAGCAGGCGTCCGGTCCGCTGCAGGGCCGCGGCGCGTTGCTGGTCGCCGCTCCTGGCGGCATCGAAAAGCGGCCGGCCGCCTTCCGGCCAGACATTGGGGAAGCAATCGACGAAGCCGTCGGCACCAAGTTCGACCGCCGGGGCGCCATAGATCGAGGACGGCCCGCAGAACACCCGGATCTTTTCGATCGAGGTGATGAGCGTCGCGTAGAAATTATTCCAGTCGCCCGAGCTCTCCTTCACCGCAACGACAGTGTCGAGATCGGCAAGCCGGCGAACCAGCGGCGCCGTCAGAGAGTTCACGGCGTTGCCGGGGATATTGTAGAGCAGGATCGGCACCCGCGTCTGGCTGACCACGTCGCGATAATGCGCGAGGATCTCCTCGTCGGTAAGCTTGACGAAATAGGGCGGCAGGATCAGCACGCCATCGACGCCGGCCTTCTGGGCCATGTTGGTGAGCTTCACCGTCTCGTCGACGGTGACGGCGCCGGTGCCGACGATGAGCGTGACACGCTTGGCGACCGCCTCGACGGCGAGATCGTAATACCTCTTCCTCTCGTCGTGGCTGAGGGCCCAGAACTCCCCAGTGCAGCCGGCAACGACGAAGCCGCTGGCGCCGGCGGCAATGAGGCGATCGACATTGGCTGCGAAAGCCTTCTCGTCGATTCGGTTGTCCTTGGTGAATGGCGTCGTCAGCGCCGGAAAGGCGCCGGCCCAGTCGATGCTGTTTCTGTTCATGCGCGATCTCCCGCTTGGGCGCTAAGACATGCGAAGTCCGGTGGCGCGGTCAAAGATATGAAGCTTCGAGGAGCGAAAGCTGATCTTCGCGCTTTGACCCATGTCAAGACGTACATGGGCCGGGACCCGGGCCTTGACGGTCGTATCCTGCAGCGCGAACAGAACGATGCTCTCATGGCCGGTGGGCTCCACGACTTTCACTTCGGCGGGGAAGCCGACCTCGTCGAGCACCACATCCTCCGGCCGGATACCGAGCTTGATCGGGGCGATGTCGGTCCTGGCCGGCGCAACATGTCGGTCGGGAAGCGCGATCGTCGTCCCGCCGATCCTGACCTCGGCACCCCCATTGCGACGGTGCAGGTCGGCATCGAGAAGAGTCATGGACGGAGTCCCGATGAAATCGGCGACGAATACATTTGCCGGGCGCTGGTAGATCTCGGCCGGTGTGTCGAACTGTTGCAGATCACCGCCACGCATCACCGCGATCCGCGACGACATCGTCATCGCTTCGAGCTGGTCGTGGGTCACATAGACCATGGTCTTGCCGATCTTGCGGTGCAGCTCGATCAGCTCGGTGCGCATATGAGCGCGGAGCTTGGCATCGAGGTTCGAAAGTGGCTCGTCGAGAAGGAAGATGTCCGGCTCGCGAACCAAAGCCCGGCCGAGAGCGACGCGCTGCTGCTGGCCACCGGAAAGCTCCTTGGGCTTGCGCGACATATAGGCTTCGAGCTGCAGCAGGCGGGCCACGGCGGCGACGCGGGCCGGCCGCTCGGCCTTGGGCACACCCCGCTTCTTCAGAGGATAGGCGATGTTCTCGCCGACGGTCATATGGGGATAGAGGGCGTAGGACTGGAACACCATGGCGATGTTGCGGCTGGCCGGGGTGAAGTCGTTGACGACCTGGTCGCCGAAGCTGATGGTGCCGCTCGTCGGAAAGTCGAGACCGGCCAGCATGCGGAGTGTCGTCGTCTTGCCGCAGCCGGACGGCCCAAGCAGGCTCACGAACTCGCCGGCTCCGACTTCGAGATCGAGATCGTTCACGGCGACGAACGCGCCGAATTGCTTGCGAAGCTTCTTGAGCGATATGCCGATGCCTCGCTGCATGCCGATCAGCCCTTGACACCCGTTCCGGCAAAACCCCGGACGAGATAGCCTTGCAGGAAGATGAATATGATGATCAGAGGCAGGCTCATGGCAACGGCAGCCGCCATGAGCAGCGACCACTCGATGTTGAAGGAGGTGACCAGCATGGTGATGACGCCGGTGGTCAACGGGCGGGCCTCGTCGGTGTTGACCAGGATGAGCGCATAGAA
This sequence comes from Pseudomonadota bacterium, assembly GCA_046726135.1. Taxonomy (GTDB): domain Bacteria; phylum Pseudomonadota; class Alphaproteobacteria; order Rhizobiales; family Aestuariivirgaceae; genus DATAFF01. The sequence continues at coordinate 3,398 of JBKOZY010000348.1, forward strand.
ATATTCATTCCAGGTGACGATGAAGGTGAAGAGGGCGGTCGAGATGATGCCCGGAATCGCTTGCGGCAGGACCACGTCTACAAACGCTCCGAAGCGGCTCGCCCCGTCGACGAGCGCCGCCCATTCGAGTTCCTCCGGCATGCTCGCCATGAAGGATCGCAGGAGCCACAGCGCATAGGGAAGCGAGAAGGTCGTGTAGGCCACGACGAGGCTGAAGAGTGAGTTCGCGATCCCGACCTTCACCATCATCAGATAGAGCGGCAGGACCAGAACGACCGAGGGCAGCAGGTAGGTCGCGAGGACGAGGAAGGCCATCCGCTCGCGGCCCGGATAGGTGAAGCGGGTGAGGCTGTAGGCGCCGAGCACGGCGACGGTGATGACGAGCATCGTCGTCGAGGTCGAGAGGATGACCGAATTGCGCATATATTTCAGGAACGCGGTCTTTTCCAGGAGCGTCCGGTAGTGTTCGAAGGTGATCTCTGTCGGCCAGAAGGTGGCGGGAATGCGGAACAGCTCGTTCTGGGGCTTGACCGAGGTGATCACCATCCAGATCAGCGGGAAGATCACGATCAGGACGATGGCCCAGACGGCGAGGCTGACGAGAGGCTGCTTCCAGTGATTGGGACGGGTCATGGGGACCCACCCTTGGCGCGCCGGGTCCGGTAGAGATAGAGCACCATGAAGACGAGCAGCACCACCATGATGCCGATGGCGTAGGTCGAGGCCTTGCCCATCGCGTTCATCCCGAAGGCCTGCTTGTAGACCAGGATCGGAAGGGTCTGCGTCGACGTCACCGGGCCACCGCCGGTCAGCAGGTAGATCAGGTCGAACTCCTTGAAGTCCCAGATCGTCCGCAGGAGCACGATGACGATCAGCACTTCGCGCAGTTGCGGCAGCGTGACGTCCCAGAAGCGCGACCAGGGACCCGCGCCGTCGATATGGGCCGCCTCGTAGAGCTCGTGCGGAATGGTTTGAAGGCGCGCCAGCACGGCGATGACCACGAAGGGGAAGTATTTCCACGCACCGACGAGAATGATGCTGATCATGGCGTTCGGCATCGAGCCAAGCCAGTCGAGCGGCATGTCGGACAGGCCGGACGCCAGAATGGCGCGATTGAGGATGCCGTAGGTGTCGTTGAACATCCAACGCCACACCAGCACGGCAACCACCGTCGACACGAAATACGGGAACAGCACGAGGCTTCGCGCAAGCGAGCGAAGGTAGAAATTGAGATTGAGCAGGAGCGCCATGGCGATGCCGAGCACCACCTGCAGCGTCAGCGTGCCGACGGTCCAGACGATGTTGGTTCCGAGCGCCTTCCAGAACTCCTGGGAGGACAGCATGGTGCGATAGTTTTCCAGTCCCACCCAGTGGCCCTGCAGCGTCGGCGTGTAGATCGAGAAGAACGACAGATAGATCGCCTCGAGCAAGGGATAGGCGATCACCAGGGCAAAGATGAGAAGCGTCGGCGCAATCAGCAGCACACCGATCAAGGCATACTGGCTTGGGAGGGACATTCCCAAGTTCGTCTTCCGGGCCTCGATCGTAACCGCACTCATGACCGCTTTGACGGCGAACTGCGGCAGACTTTCGCCCGCCGCAGAATGACCGTCTGGTGCTCTACGATTTCATGATCGCTTCGAGCTTCTTGGCGGTATCGCCCATGACAGTCTTCTTATCCTCGCCATTGAGCGCAACCCGCTGCACCATCTCCGAAAGAACGTCGGCGGCGATGATGTCGACCGACTTGGTGTTCGGCTTGTGGGCAGGGCTCTCGAAGCCCATGTTGTAGCCCTTGGCGGCATTGACCGTCATCTGCTCGACCTCCTTCGGATACTTCTTGATGATCGCATCGGAAGTGTAGGCGGGATTTTCTGCAATGGTCCGAAGCACCGGCAGCACGTGACCGGGCGCGGCCAGGAGCTGCTTGATGTAACCCTCCGGCTCGAACAGGAACGCAGCAAACTGCTTGGCGGCATCCAGATTCTTCGTTCCCTTCGGAATGAACACGCTCGGGAAGTCGTTGAGTGTCGTCTTGGCCACGCTCGACGAGATGGTCGGATATTGCACGCAGGTGATCTTGTCGGCGATGTCCGGATTCTGCTTGTTGACGTTTGCAAGGACGCGGCCAGCGTAATAGCCGGTGGCGCAGGCACCGCTCACGAAGCCGGTGATCATCTCGCCCCAGCTGTAGCCGGTGGCACCAGGCGGGCAGAGCTCGCGCATGGACTTGTAGAACTCGAGCGCATTCGCCGTTGCATCGCTGTCGATGGCGACCTGAAGGTCGGGTGTGAACAACTGCCCGCCGGCGCCATGAATGAATGTCGTGACGACAAATGACGTCGCGCTGTTCTTGGCGAATGGCAGCGGTGCGCCAAAGATTCCACCACCCTGCATCTTCTGGGCCGCGGCGCGCAACTCGTCCCAGGTCTCCGGGATTTTGTCGATGCCGGCCTTTTCCATCAGGTCCTTGCGGACCCAAAGGTTGTCGGCCGCCGTATTGCCGATGCCGGTCCCGGTAAAGTGACCATCGGGCGCCTCGTAAGTCTTGTTGGCACCCTCGTAATACTTGTCGGCGCCGATCGCCTTGATGACGTCGTCGAACGGCTCGACCAAGCCCTTGGCGTAGTAGCTCGCCACCGAGAATGACGGGATATGCGTGACAAGGTCGGGCACCTCGCCGCTGGCGAATGCCGCGGCCATCTGTGCCGGATAGCTCTCGTCCGACGTCGGCTCGAATGCCACCTTGATGCCGGGATGAACAGCCTGGAATTGCGCGATCTGCAAGTTGTAAGCTTCAAGTTGCGCCGGCGACGATTGCGGCGACCACCAGCGCAACGTCACATCGGCGGCGCGCGCCCGGCGCGACATGAACAGCGATCCAAAGCCCGCCGTCACACCGGCGGCGCCTGCACTCTGCAACAAGCTGCGGCGTGTGATCGACCAATGAGGCGAGCCACTTTTCCTTGTCATTTCCTTCTCCCGTATCGTGGCTGTTTGTGCGAACCTATCGCATTGTTTTCTCGCGGCGGGACAGCCCTCCCGCACGGATTTGACATCCTGCATCGCCGATCAAACGTGCCTTTGAAGGAAGCACCGGTTCCGGTTCGGCAAGCAGGAAGACGGCGGCCGCCTGATCGGAGTGCGCAGCCATCGCAGCGGATGATAATGCCGCTCGGCTTGGTCCGCGTTGGTCCATTGTCGTCTCCGGAAAAGCGGTGGCCGTGGCCAGACCGTAGTCGGTTGTCGGACAATCGGCAAGAGTGTCCGACACGCTGCACTCCTCCCTCAGCCGCCTGGTTCCGCAACCAGCGTCGATGTCTCCTTCATGAGCTTCTTGACGGCGGCGATGCCCAGTTCGAGATGGATGTCGATCTCGCACAGCATCTTGTCGAGATCCTCGCCGAGCGCGATTTCGATATACCGCTCATTGGTCCCGATGAAATCGACATCACGCACGATGACCTGACTCATCACGAAGCTCAGCTGGATCTTCTGTGAAAGCTGGTGCCACACGTCGAGAAGGATCCGGTTGCCTGCAAACTCGAAAGGGTAGCTGTGAAAATGCATCTCGGCCTTGATGGCAGCGAAGCGTTTCTGCGATCTCACCGACTTGATCAACGCGACATGCCGGGCCATGAATTCCCGACGGTAGGTGCCGTCGCGTCGCGGCCAGAGCTGCGTGAAGCAAAAGCGCTCGAGCACACCCCGGAGCGAGAACAGCTCGGTCATCGTGCGCTCGTCCAGATTGATAACAAAAGTGCCCGCATACGGCCTGTAGACCAGCAGGCCATGGTCAACCAACTCGCGGACGGCTTCGCGGATCGAGCTACGGCTGACACCAAACCGGCTGGCAAGCTTGGACTCGACGAGCTGGGTCCCCGGCGCAAGCTGTCCCGATAGAATGAAGTTTCGAAGGGTCTCCACAACCTGTGCACGCCTGGTCATCGGGAGCACGACATCGAATTGCGGTAGGGATGCCGGCTTGGCGCGTGCTTTGAGGTCGCTCATCGGAATGTATTTTTCATGTTTCGCAATCTCGGACTAGCCAATTTTGACAACCGCCTCGCCCAACAGGTCCAGGCGAGGCGACACACCGAGGCCGGCGCCGGTCGGCGCCTTGATCGCACCGTCCACGCGACGCGGCGCGTTTTCGGCGATCTCCAATGCGACATAGCTGTTGCAATCGCTGCAGTTGAACCGGAACCGCTCGGGGGTGGAATGGGCGAGATGCGCGATCGCCGCGGTGACAATACCGCTGCCGCCGCTGTCTTCTATGGTCATCGCGATCCCGGCGGCGACACAGATGTCCCTGACCTGGCGAGCGATGGTCAGCCCGCCAAATTTGCTGATCTTGATGTTGATCGCGTCCATCGCGCGATCAGCAATGGCTCGGAGCAACACGCCGATCCCGTCTATCGACTCGTCGAGAACGAAGGGCTGCGAAGCCTGCCGGCGGATGGTCAGGTTCTCCTCGTAGGTCAGGCAGGGCTGCTCAATATAGACGTCGAGATCCCGCAGCGCATGCACGACCTGCAGCGCCTCATGCGACAGCCAGCCGCCATTGGCGTCGGCCACCACAACCTCGTTCGGCTCCATGCCATCCGCGACCTTCGCGACGCGGGCGATGTCGGTCGAGATATCGCTTCCGACTTTGAGCTGGAACCGGCGGTAGCCCTCGTCACGGTATCCGGCCACGCTCTCGGCCATGCGTTCCGGCAAATCGAGCGAAATGGCACGATAGCACTGGACAGCCTCGCCATCGCAGCCACCAAGCAGCGTCGATACCGGAACACCGGCCGCCTGCCCCAGAATGTCCCAGCACGCCATGTCGATCGGCGACTTGACATAGGGGTGGCCCTTCAAGAAGCGGTCCATTGTTCTGCTGACGATGCCGACCTGCGTCGGATCAAGCCCGATGAGATGAGGACCAAGCTCGGCGATCCCGGCGCGGACCCCCGCCGCATAGGCCGGCAGGTATGCCGGCCCCAAGGGGCACACTTCGCCATAGCCGTCGAGACCTTGATCGGTCTCGATCCGCACGATCGTCGAGTCGTAGAATTTGATAGAACGACCACCGGAGAAGCGATAACCGCCTTCGCGCAATGGCAGCTCGATCTTGTAGACAAGGATTCGCTTGATCTTCATGCTATCGGCCGCTCAATCGAAATCGATTGTAGGATAAAAGCGCCGCATCAACCACCATGAGTCCAAGAGTCTGGCCGACACGGCACCGATGGGGTGGATTTCGATGTGGCAGGTCCAGCTGAGCCTCTCGATCAGCGATATTGATTCATGAATCGTGATTCAGTATTTGTCGGGTGTCAGTGGCGGGATTGGACGGAACGACGTGGCCTTCAATCAGGCACCATCGGACCTTGCGCAAGCCGTGGACGAGGCGGACATCCGCGTCTTGCTCATGTGCCTCGTTCATTTGACGGGCGACATGCGCTGGCTTGCGTCCCCTTTCTCACCGAAGCGGGACGTGCGGCTCATTCCCGATCCCAGGGCCGGTCTACCGGACGACGTCTGTGCCCAGGTGCGGGCAGCGGCACTCGACCTGCTTCAGCAAGGATCGCAGGGATCGGTGATCACTGATCCCGGCGACGCGCTGATCCATCGCATGATGAGCGTGTGCCTCGGAGAGGCCGTGCCGCCGCAATACGCACCCCTCGTCCGGGAGGAGATGGGCATCATTCCGCGCGAGGCGAGATGGCCGGACAGTCAGGTGCCGGAAGATCGCGATCATGCGCAGGTGCTCATCGTCGGGGCGGGAGTCTGTGCCATTGCGCTCGGGGTGGCACTGGGTCGGCTCGGCATCCCTTATCAGATTGTCGAGAAGAATCCCGGGCTCGGCGGCACCTGGTATGTCAATCGTTATCCCGGCTGCGGGGTCGATACGCCGAACCATTCCTATTCCTTCTCCTTCGGACGGCGCTACCGCTGGAGCCGTTACTTCTCGCATCGCGAGGAGATCCTGGACTATCTCAAGCGGACGGCGGAGGAGCTCGGAGTCCGGTCCAACATCCGGTTCCGCACCCGCCTGCTGTCGGCCCGCTGGGACGGAGCGCGCCGGCGATGGATCTCGATTGTCGAGGATGGCGACGGCCTTCTGCGCTTTCTCAAGAAGGATCCCGCCTGGCCGCATCCGGAGCGGGCCGTCAACAGGATCAACGACCGTCACCGCCAGGAGCTCACCGATTTCATTCTATCCGAGCTCGGGGAGCGCACTGACCTGATCGAGCAATGCGTGCCGAGCTATCCGCCCTATGGCAAGCGGATCCTGCTCGATAATGGTTGGTATCGGACGCTTCTCAAGCCGAATGTCGCGCTCGTCACCACGCCAATCCGGCGCATCACCCAGGATGCCGTCCTGACCAGCGATGGCGCTGTCCGCCCGGCCGACATCATCGTTTATTCGACCGGCTTCAAGGTCACTGAAATGGCTGCCCGCCTTAACATCACCGGGAGGCGCGGGCTGTCGCTTGCGGATATCTGGGCAAACGACGACCCGAGGGCCTATCTCGGGCTGACCGTGCCGGGGTTCCCCAACTTCTTTTGCATGCTCGGCCCCAATTCCGGACCAGGGCATGGCGGCAGCGTGATTTTCCAGGCCGAATGCCAGGCCCGCTACATCACCGCCTGCCTGGTCCAGATGATCAGCCAAAAGATCGACGCCATCGATGTGCGCAGTGCCGTGGCCGATTCCTATCTCCGCAAGGTCGACGCTGAACATGAGACCCTGATCTGGACCCATCCCGGCATGTCGACCTATTACCGCAACAAGCATGGCCGGGTGTTCTCGGTAATGCCATGGCGCTTCGTCGACTACTGGCGCATGACCCACGATCCGGATCTCGCCGACTATGAGACCATGCCGTGAGAAGGATCTCACGTCACGACGCAGCAATCCCCTGCGCGACCAGCCGCATATAGGTATCGAGGACCCATTCCGGCGGATCGACCACGCGACCGTTCTTACGAGCAAAGCGCATGCAGAGATAATGGCGCGCACCCATGAGGGTGAAGGCCAGAACCTCGAGCGCGTTTCTGTCCATCGCGACGATACCGCCTTGCTCTGCATCTCTTTGGAGGGTGCGCACATAAGCCCCGGCGATCCGTTCCATATGGGCCGCGAAGGCCTTGGGCGCGAAGACCTCCGCCTCATAAAGGATGCGGTAGAATTCGGGGCTGTGCTTGAG
>JBKOZY010000349.1:0-3799 GCA_046726135.1 Pseudomonadota bacterium
GCCATGGAGCGGGCGATATAGGTTCCGGACAGCGGATTTCCTGGATTTTTCCAGAAGAACCGGCCAAAGTTCGCCGCCGCCCGCCAGGGAGCCACAGCCGCATGATTCAGTTCGTAGAGGTAATAAAGCATTCAGGCCCCCCGCCCGACATGCATACACTGCGCCCCTAGGTAAAAACCTAGCAAGGGTCGGCTCGTGATGCAACGGGACGTTGGTCGGATCGTTGTTCTCACGTTTCAACGCGGAATTGCTTGCTTTAGTTGCTCGGCAAGCGCTGCGGCATCTGTTGTATAGGTGAAGTGACGGACGAACTGCCCGTCGGGCCCCATGAGATAGATGATGCTCGAATGATCCATGAGGTAATCGCGCCCGGCATTGGCGGACCCCTCGGCCTTGGCATAATAAACCCGGTATGCCTTGGCGACGTCGGCGATCTCAGCACTGCTGCCGGTCAGGAGCACGAGCCGCGGGTGGAAGTTGCCGGCATAGAGGGCCAGCTGGGGAACGCTGTCGCGCTCGGGGTCGATGGTGATGAACACCGGCTGGATGCGCTCCGCCAGCGGGCCCAGAGCATCGAGGGCCGCGGTGACCACCTGAAGCTCGGCCGGGCAGACATCCGGGCAGAAGGTGTAGCCGAACACCACCAGCATGTATTTGCCGCGGAAATCGGTGTCGTTGACGATCTTGCCATGCTGGTCGGTGAGCTTGAAGGGGCCGCCCACCAGAGCCTTGCCGGTGGTCAGCACGGCGCCGTTGTCGGGGGCTCGGGTGAGCGCCACCCCGCCGATCAGCAGGGCGAGGATCAGGCAGGCGGCGATGAACAGCGGCCGGGAAGCGGACATGTTGGCAATGTGGGCAAAATGGCGGCGATTTTAAAGAACCGGCCAGGGCGGCCAAGCAGCGCAGGACGGTGATGGTCAGCCTGTCGAGCCATTCGCTGAGTTCGGCGCGGGAGAGCGGCGCGGCGTTCCTGCGGCCGGGCGGAATTCACGCCAGCGGCGAGGGTTTGCGGCTCCAGACCATCGTCCGCCTGCGCTGGCTGGCGGTGTTCGGCCAGGCAGGAGCGGTGCTTTTCGTGGCGTTCGTGCTGGGTTTTCCGTTCCCGCTCGGCTGGTGCCTTGCGGTGATCGCGCTGTCGGCCTGGCTCAATATCTTCCTGACGCTGCGCTGGCGGACCAGCGTCAGGCTGCATGAGCGCTATTCGACGCTGCTGCTCGCCTATGACATCGTCCAGCTCGCCGCCCTGCTCTTCCTCACCGGCGGGCTGGCCAATCCCTTCGCCTTCCTGTTCATCGTTCCGGTGGCGGTGTCGGCGGCGACGCTGCCGCCCACCCGAACCCTGTGGCTCGGCGGGCTGGCGCTGGTGCTGGCGGCGGTGCTCGCCTTCTTCCGGCTGCCGCTGCCCTGGGAAAGCGGCACCGCCTTCGCGCTGCCGTCGCTCTATATCGCCGGCATGTGGGTGGCGGTTGCCTGCTGCGTGGTGTTCTCGGCGCTCTCTTCGGGGCGGACCGCCGCCGAGTCGCGGCAGATGTCGAACGCCCTCGCGGCCACCGAGATGATCCTGGCGCGCGAGCAGAAGCTGTCGGCGCTGGACGGGCTGGCGGCGGCAGCGGCCCATGAGCTCGGCACGCCGCTTGCCACCATCCAGCTCGTCGCCAACGAGCTCAAGCGCGGCATCCCCGACGCGCAGCGGCTGGAGGAGGATCTCGATCTCCTGGTCAGCCAATCGGCGCGCTGCCGGGACATTCTCTCGCGGCTCAGCAATCGCGATGCCCAGATGGACGACATGTTCGCCCGCCAGAAGCTGTCGGAGATGCTGGAGGAGATCGTCGAGCCGCTGCGCGGCAGCGAGGTGGCGATCCTGTTCGACCTCAAGCCGGAAATCGGCGAGAACGGCGAAGGAATTGCCGAGCCGGTCCTTGCGCGCAACCCTGGCCTGCGCTACGGGCTGACCAACCTTGTGGAAAACGCCATCGACTTTGCAACAACGCGGGTCGAGATCGAGGTTGGCTGGTCGATGCATACCGTCACTTTAGAGATTCGCGACGACGGACCGGGCTTTGCCCAGGACGTGATGGACCGGCTGGGCGACCCGTTCGTGACCACCCGGCGGCGCGGCGAGGCGGTGGCGGAGCGCGGCGGCCGAGAGGTCCATGGCGGGATGGGCCTCGGATTTTTCATTGCCAAGACCCTGCTCGAGCGCAGCGGGGCGCGGGTGTCGCTGGCCAATAAGCGACAGCCCGAGCATGGGGCGATCATCAGGCTCGACTGGCCACGCGACTGGCTCGAGCACCATGACTTGATGAATACCCAGTCCATTCCCTAATAGGACCCGTGAGGATGACCATGGTCGAAACCCGGCAGCAGACGCCCCTGAGCCTTCTCCTGGTCGATGACGACAAGCCGTTCGTGACGCGGCTGGCGCGGGCAATGGAGACGCGCGGCTTCGATGTCCGCACCGCCGAGACGGTGGCAGAAGGGATCGCGCAGGTGCGTCGCGATCCCCCCAATTTCGCCGTCGTCGATCTCCGACTCGGCGACGGGTCGGGGCTCGATGTGATCGAGGCGCTGCACCAGGCACGGCAGGATGCGCGCGCCGTCGTGCTCACCGGCTACGGCAATATCGCGACGGCGGTCACCGCGGTGAAGCTCGGCGCGGTCGACTATCTTGCGAAACCCGCCGATGCCGATGCGGTCTATGGGGCGCTGATGGCTGAGACCGACACCCGCACCGCGCTGCCGGAGAATCCGATGTCGGCCGATCGGGTGCGGTGGGAGCATATTCAGCGGGTCTATGAATTGTGCAACCGCAATGTCTCGGAGACGGCGCGGCGGCTCAACATGCACCGGCGGACCCTGCAGCGCATCCTCGCCAAGCGCGCACCGAAATAGCTCAGTCGGGGAAGCCTTGCGGATCGGCGAGGCCGTGCAGCCGAAAGGCGCCGGCGCGAGCGAAGCGCAGCGTCACCGCCTTGCGGCGGGCCGCAACCAGGGGGTGGCAGGCGGCATCGCGGATGATCTCGGCACCGAAGCTGTCGGCGACGATCAGCCCGGCGGCCTGAGGGATGATTGCCGGGTCCATGAAGGACGGGATGGCGAAATAGAGCTTGTCGCAGAACTCGGCGTAGAACGGCCATTTGTGATCGGCATAGAAATCCTCGGGCGAGGATTTGATCTCGATGATCCAGATCTCGCCCTTGTCGCCCAGCGCCATGATGTCGGCACGCCGGCCATCGGCGAGCGGCAATTCGCACAGGGTAGCGAAGCCGCGCTGGCGCAGCATGCGGCAGACGCCACGCTGGGTGGCGAAGGCGGTGTCGGATTGGCGGCCATCGCGCCGCGGAACCGGCAGGGACATGGACATGGTGATTCGCAGTATAGAGGCAGTGGGCGTTAGGCAGTAGGCAGTGATTGGCGCGCGTCAATCCTCCTGCCTGGGCGAATAGGGGCAAAGATCGCCGATCGAATGGAGAACTCCGGCAAAGCCAGCCAATATAATAGGAACCATCGTATCCCCGACGATCTTGGCGGTATCTGAGCTGAACAAGGAGAGCAGAAGCAGGAGCGAACTGCAGAAGGTCGATCCAGCATAAGCCGTACCGACTTTCTCACGAAAGCGGTGGATGTGAAAAGTTGGCGTTTCGATCGAGAAGCAATCCCAAGCGATATTGATCGCCAGGAAGAGCGAAATCCAGAACACATAGTAGACGCCTAATTTCGCCGCAGTGTCCGGCTGGAGTGCAACTTGGAACAGCGCCTGCCAGTTCATGTGAATGGTGCTGCTAGCGGAAAATGATAG
>JBKOZY010000350.1:0-19566 GCA_046726135.1 Pseudomonadota bacterium
CCTCTGTACCGTGCGTTTGCACCCGTCCGTCATTCAGTGGTGTTACTCGAAGGTAGGACGATGTAGAGGAACACACCCACTCCCAAACTGACCAAGATTGCCACTCCAAGGCCCCAGATAACGTTTCTCTGGAGGCTCTTCTTGTCACCATATCTACCCTCTCCTTCACCGATCAGGCACTCCCACGGCCTCCAGATCCTGATCAGTAGGCGGTTGATGATCCAAGCTGTGATCACGCCGGGTGTAAATGCACTACCTGCGGACCACAAGACACCCGCCACTCGCCCCAGCTGGGCGCTAACAGGATAATTGATCAGCAGCATTGGATAGGTGAATGCAAACGTGAGCGGAATCCACGAGTATCTCCTGATCGCGCCGACTGCCCTAGAATATCCCGCTATGCCATCCTCAAACACGCGCTGGAGTTCCATCGCTAGGTAAGAAGCTCCCTGATCGGGCCCATACACATCAGCCGAAGCCTTGGAGGTGGGCACACCCTTTCGGAGAAGTAGAGTCACTGACGTTCCTCCGATCGAGTGAAGACCGCCCGCGGTGGCCTTGATACCGATAATCTCACGTTGACCGGTGTTCGGGAGTTTCAGCAGTTCGTCAAACGGAAGTTCGTGTCGGGAGCTGCCGTCCGCCAATGTGACTGACCAATGAGGCTTGAACTCGGCTTCCATTCGGGCGCTTCGGGATTCCCATTCAGCGCGGCGCCGCTCCTGGGCTTCACTGTCATTGAAGGGGCCCGGGTCATACGGGTTGTTACCAATCCAGGACTGAAGGGAAGCGGTGGCCGCCTGTTCGAGGATGTCATTCAGTTGTCTGAGTAGAACCAAACTGACGACCAAACAGCCCTCAACGTTCGCTGAAGCATTTGTGTACATGGTGTTCAGTGCGATTGGACCCAGCTTCAACTTACATTCCTGACAGGCACGGTCGTCAATCCCTCAAGATGGACCACTTGGTCTCGACGCCTACAATGTCGGAAAAAAGGAACCTCTGTAGCCATCTTGGTGGAACCCGCGTGGTTACCTATATTATTCATGCAGATTGTACGAAGTGACGGCCGAAGGAGGTTTGACGTGACTTACCTGGCGGCTTGCACAACGTGCGCCTGAGTCCGCATCGGGGGCTCACCATCGGTGCTCCGGATGCGCTGCTCTAGCGCGCACCGGAGAAAGGACAATGATCACGACATTACCGGCATGGGTGAAGGGCGCCGTAGCGGCTGCCATTCTGGCGGTTGCGCCATTTGTCTTGACGCCACCCGCGACCGCCGGCCGCTGCGGTTCCCATAAGGAACTTACCAACAACCTCGCCGAACACTTTTCCGAGCGACGCCGCGGGGCGGGCTTGACCCGCGACGGCAAGCTGTTCGAGATCTTCATTTCGGAGAAGGGGACTTGGACGGTGCTGGTCTCGCTGCCCACGGGCATGTCCTGCATAGTGTTGGATGGCACCGACTGGGAAGGCAGGAGCCTGGCAGTGGGCCCCGAAATTTGAGCGCGTTCGCGCCTGGCTCGCGGAGTTCAGTTGAGTTGGAGCTTCGACGTTCGCACCTGTACGTGCGCCTTGGACGTTTCGACGCCCTGATGGACTAGCAGTAGTTGGAGCTGGTCTCGGCAAGGGGACAAACGTTGGTCTCTACGTCCACAATGGGAGCATGTGGTGGCCGCCGGCAGCGGCGACCTCCAAGGCGCGCTTGGCCGATTCCTGGCCCTTGATGTCCTGGAGATCGGGCAAGCCCTGAGGCTCGCCGGCGGTGGCGGCAACCGGGCGCGACAGCAGCTGCGTGCCGCGGAAATGATTGAGGATCTGAACGATGTTCTCCGCCGCCAATATGTCGAGATCATCGCCGGCCCAGGCGGCTTCCGGGCCGCAGGCGCGCGGGCAGATGATGCCGAGGCCCAGACTGTTGGCGGCCATCGCCGCCGGCAGAATGCCGGCCACCGGCGCGATGGACCCGTCAAGCGCGAGCTCGCCGAGGACCGCATAGCGTCCGACCGAGTCGGATGGCAGCACCTCGATCGCGGCCAGGAGCGCAAGGGCGATCGGCAGATCGAAATGGCTGCCCTCCTTGGGCAGGTCGGCGGGCGCCAGATTGACGATGATGCGGCGGGAGGGCAGCGCCAGCCCGAGCGCGGTGATGGCGCCGCGGACCCGTTCGCGGCTCTCGCCGACCGCCTTGTCAGGCAGGCCGACGACCAGGAAATTGACGAGACCCGGGACGAACTGCACCTGCACGCTGACCGGGACGGCCTCGATCCCCTGGAAGGCCACTGTCGCAACCTTCACCACCATGATTCGCCCCCGTTGCAACCGATGCGGGCAGCATCGTTCAAGCTGAGGGGGAAATCAAGTTCGGCGCTCAGGCGGCGGCGCGGCGGGCCTCGATGGCGTCGAAAATCGCGGCAGCGATGTCGGCACCGCCGAAACGGGCGATCTCGCGGATGCCGGTCGGCGAGGTGACATTGATCTCGGTCAGCCAGTCGCCGATGACGTCGATGCCAACGAAGATCAGGCCGCGGGCCTTGAGGTCCGGGCCGATGCGGGCGCAGATCTCGCGGTCCCGGTCGGTGAGCTCGGTCGGCTCGGGACGGCCGCCGACATGCATGTTGGAGCGCGATTCGCCGACCGCCGGGATGCGGTTGATGGCGCCGAGCGGCTCGCCTTCGACCAGGATGATCCGCTTGTCGCCCTTGCGCACCTCGGGGATGTATTTCTGGGCGATGAAGGGCTCGCGGAAGGTCTGGCTGAACAGCTCGACAAGCGCTGCAAAATTCTCGTCGGCGTGGGCGAGGCGGAAGATGCCGGCGCCGCCATTGCCGTAAAGGGGCTTGAGAATGATGTCGCCATGCTCGGCGCGGAACGCGCGAAGCTCGGCCGGGCTCCTGGTGATCAGGGTTGGCGGCGTCAGGTCGAGATAGCGGATGACGAACAGCTTCTCCGGGGCATTGCGCACCTCGGCCGGGTTGTTGACGACGAGGACGCCGGGCTCGAGCCATTCGAGCAGATGGGTGGCGGTGATGTAGTTCATGTCGAATGGCGGATCCTGCCGCATCAGCACCACATCGAACCCGGCGAGCTCGACGCGGCGCAGGTCGCCGAGCTCGGCATGCCGGCCGCGCTCGTCACGCACCGTCACATCGCGGCCTTCGGCAGAGAGATGGCCATCGCGCAGCGCGAGCGCCGCCGGCTGGTAATAGAACAGCTGGTGGCCGCGGCGCTGGCCTTCGAGCATCAGCGCGAAGGTCGAATCGCCGACGATGTTGATCGTCTCGATCGGGTCCATCTGGACGGCGACTTTCATACGCTTCTCCCTCAAGTCACGGGCGGTCGAGCTCGACGCCGAACGCGTTCTCGACATGAACCGGGATCTGGTAGGGCGTGACGAGGATGAAGTCAAAACGGCAATCGACGATGTCGCGGCCGGCGATCCACCAAAGGCAGGCATCGCGGATGCGCCTGGCCTGCCAGGGCGTCACCGCCGCCATGGCAACATCGAGGCTCGAGCGCGACTTGACCTCGACAAAGGCGGTGACGCGGCCGCGCCTGGCAATGATGTCGATCTCACCGAGCGGGGTGCGGACGCGGCGGCCAACAATGCGGTAGCCCTTGAGGCGCAGGTACCAGGCGGCCCAGCCCTCACCGCGCTTGCCGCGGCGCTCGGCGTCGCGGCGTCGCCGGCTCGGCAGCGGCGCGTTCATGGGTGGTCCGCCCGGTCGGGCTTGTCGCCACGCTGCAGGGCGATGGCGCGGCGATAGACGTCCTGGCGGGGAAGCCCGAAGCGGCGGGCCACCGTGGCGGCGGCCTGCGATGCCGGGCTGTCGGCCAGCGCGGTGCGCAGGGCGGCATCGATGGCGACCGCGTCGTGAGGTTGCGCGGCGGGGTCTGGCGGGGCCACCAGCAGGCAGAGCTCGCCCTTGAGGCCGCCGCGGGCCGCGATGGCGGCAGCGAGGTCGGTCGGGGTGCCCGACAGAACCTCCTCGTGCAACTTGGTGATCTCGCGGGCGATGACGGCGTCGCGCTCGCCAAGAACGGCCGCAATATCGGCAAGCGCTGCGGCAATGCGGGGCGCCGTTTCGTAGAACACCAGCGTCGCCGGAACGGCGACCAGCTGCGCGAGGGCGGTGCGGCGGGCCGCCGATTTGGGCGGCAGGAAGCCGCAGAACATGAAGCGATCGGTGGGAAGAGCGGACATCGTCATGGCGGCGAGCGCGGCGCTGGCACCGGGGATGACCATGACGTTCAGGCCGGCACTCCTGGCCTCGCGGACCAGCTTCCAGCCGGGATCGGAGATGAGCGGCGTGCCGGCGTCGCTGACCAGGGCGATGGCCGCTCCCTTGCTCAGCTCGTCGAGAATTCCTGGCCTCACCTTCGCCGCATTATGGTCATGATAGGGTTTAAGGGTTGTCGAGATCTGATAGCGATCGAGAAGCTTGGCGGTGACGCGGGTATCCTCGCAAAGCACATAGTCGGCGCCCGCCAGGGTCGCAAGGGCGCGCAGAGTGACGTCGGCGAGGTTGCCGATCGGGGTGGCAACCAGGTAGAGACCAGGTGCGGGGCGTGGGGCTTCGAAAGCGCTGGCGGGGATGTGAAAGCCCGATGACGCGCCTGATTGCGTCGCTCGGGAAGACTTTGCTGGGGACGATGGTGGCATGACAGCTTTTGTCGCGGATCGGATGGGCCTAGATTAGCGGCGTTCGGTGCCCATGAGAATCTGGATGACTGCGCCACGCCCGGGGGGACGTTTAATTGCATGGGCGGAACCGCGAGGGGACAGGTGAGCTCCGCAGTCATCGCGTTCAAGTCTAAAGCATGCCGGCCGAGTGTGCTGGCACGGCTGCGGTTCCTCTGGATCGCCGCCGTAACGCTCTTGCTTGCCGCCTGCTCGACCGGCGGCATGGACATGGGCAGCCTGTTCTCCGACAGCTCGGGGCGCCAAGCGGTGGCGCCAGGCGGCATCCCGCAAGCATCGCCAGGGGGCGCCAAGGTGGCGCTGCTGCTGCCGCTCGGCGCGTCCGGCGAGCCGGCGCGCATCGCCACTGCGATGAAGCAGGCGGCGGAGCAGGCGCTGATCGATGCGGGAAATGCCGGGGTCACGCTGATCACCAAGGACACCGGCGGCAATGCCCAGGGCGCCCAAATGGCGGCCGAGGCGGCGATCGCCGAGGGTGCCGAGCTCATCCTCGGGCCATTGCTCGCCAATGAGGTCCAGGCGGTCGCACCGGCGGCGCGCGAGCGCGGGGTGCCGGTGATCGCCTTCTCCTCGGTGAGCGCCACGGCGACGCCAGGCGTCTATCTGATGAGCTTCCTGCCCGAGGAGGAGGTCGCCAATCTGGTGCGGCATGCGACGACGACCGGGATCCGCTCCTATGGCGCTCTCATTCCCAAGTCGCAATATGGCAGCATCGCCGAACGCGCGCTGATGGTCGCGGCCAAGAATTACGGCTCGGCGGTACCGGTGGTCGAGCGCTATGCGCGGACCCCGGACGGGGTGGCCGATCCGGCCAAGAAGCTGGTCGAGGCGATGAATGGCGGCGAGAAGGTCCAGGCGCTGGTCGTTCCGGAAGGCGGCTCGATGCTCGGCACCGTCGCCAGCGCGCTGGCACAATCCGGCTTCGCCCCGCAGGGGGTGAAACTGATGGGCACCGGCCTGTGGGACGATCCGGTGACCGGTCGGACCGGGCTGATCGCCGGCGGCTGGTATGCCGGGGTGGCGCCCGACCTGGTGGCGCAGTTCGACCAGAAATACAAAGCGAGCTATGGGTCGGTCCCGCCGCGGATCGCCAGCTTGGCCTATGATGCGGTCAGTCTTGCCGTCGCGATGGGCCGCAGCCCGCCGGGCCAGCGTTTCACCGCGCAGCAGATCACCAATCCGGAAGGCTATCAGGGGGTCAATGGGTTGTTCCGGTTCCGACCCAACGGCCTGATCGAGCGCGGCCTGTCGATCCTCGAGGTCACGCCCAACGGTCCCAAGGTGATTGCGCCACCGCCGGCCCGCTTCGCGGCCGGTTATTGATCGGCGCCGCCGTCGGCTCGGCATCACGCAGCAATTCGCGAATCACCGCATTGACGAGCTGACGGCCGGCAGCCGTGGCGCTGACCCGTCCGGGCGAGACGGCAAGGAGCCCGTGCGCGGCAAGCTCCGGCAGCCGGGCCGGAACGACGCCGGCGGCAAAGAGCGCAGCCGCGGGAACGCCTTCCGCCAACCGCAGGCCCATCAGCAGGCGCTCGGTGGCCTCTTCCGTCCCGCTCAGGGTCTCGTCCTCGACAATGCTGTGGCCCGCCTGTCGAACCCGGCGCAGCCAGGATTCGGGATGGCGCTCGGTGGAGAGCGCGCGGCGGCTGCAGTCGAGCGTCAACCGGCTATGGGCGCCGGGGCCGACGCCGGCATAATCGCCATAGCGCCAATAGAGGAGATTGTGGCGGCATTCGTGCCCGGGCCGCGCATGGTTGGAGATCTCATAGGCGGCAAGACCATGGGCGGCGGTCATCTCCTGGGTCGTCTCGAAGAGCGCGGCGGCCAGCTCGTCATCGGGGAGGTGCAAGGAACCATTGGCGGCGAGCCCGGCAAAGGCGGTGCCCGGTTCGATGGTCAGCTGGTAGAGCGACATGTGGCCCTGCTGCTCGCAAAGCGCCACCGCAAGCTCGCTTCGCCAGGCGTCGATGGTCTGACCAGGACGGGCATAGATGAGATCGAAGGACACGCGCGGAAAGATGCGGGCGGCGAGGCGGAAGGCGGCGAGGGCTTCCACGGCCGAATGCTGACGGCCAAGCGCTTTCAGCGACACATCGTCGAGGGCTTGCACGCCGACCGAGACGCGGGTGACGCCGGCAGCGCGGTAGCCGGCGAAGTTGCCGCTCTCGGCGCTGGTGGGATTGGCCTCGAGCGTGATCTCGGCATCGGGTGCGACTTGCCAAAGGCGGGCGATCGCGTCGATGACGGCGCCCGCGGCGGCGGGCGGCATCAGGGAGGGCGTGCCGCCACCGAAAAAGACGCTCGAGACGCGACGCAGTCCGGTCTCGCCGCGAAACCAGGTCAGCTCGCGGATGAGCGCCGAGGCGAATGCGCCGGAGTCGACCGCGGCATGACGGACGTGGGAATTGAAGTCGCAATAGGGACATTTGGCGCGGCAGAACGGCCAGTGAACATAGATGCCGAAAGCATCGAGAGCGTCGGGCATCATGGTGAGTCGGCGGTGCCGATGCGCTGCCGCAGGCCGGCAAAGGCGCGGGCGCGATGGGACATGGCATGCTTGTCGTCGGGCGCCA
The DNA here is from genome assembly GCA_046726135.1 of Pseudomonadota bacterium. GTDB lineage: Bacteria > Pseudomonadota > Alphaproteobacteria > Rhizobiales > Aestuariivirgaceae > DATAFF01. The sequence continues at coordinate 7,279 of JBKOZY010000350.1, forward strand.
TCTCACCGAAAGTCAGGTTCTCGCCCTCGGGCTCAAACATCGGGTCGTAGCCAAAACCGCGGGTGCCGCGGGGCGGCCATATCAGCCTGCCCTTGACCCGTCCCTCATAGACCTGCACGCCGCCATCCGGAAAAGCGAGACAGAGCACGCAGGTAAAATGGGCGCGGCGCTGGTCGAGCGCCATCGCGCCGAGCGCGTTCAGCCGCTCGTCGATCAGCTCCATGGCGCGATGGAAATCTCCTTCCGGCCCGGCCCAGCGTGCCGAATGGATGCCGGGCGCTCCGCCCAGCGCATCGACGCTCAGCCCGGAATCATCGGCGAGCGCCGGACGGCCGCTCGCCATGGCGGCGGCCCGAGCCTTGAGCACGGCATTGGCGGCGAAGGTCGTGCCGACCTCCTCGGGTTCGGCAAGGCCGAGGGTTGCGGCCGAAACGGCGACGATGCCAAGAGGTCGCAGGAGATCCTCGATTTCGCGCAGCTTGCCGGCATTGTGGGTGGCCACGACGACCTCGTCCCCGGGCACCAGGCGCCGCTTGTCGCCACTTCCCCAGATGCGCGGCTCGGCGAACTCGATGCTGTTGCCGGCGGGATCACGCACATAAATCGAGCGGCCGCCCTGCGGCCATTCGAAGTCCGCCTCGATGGCGAGCCCCACCGCTTCGAACTTGCGGCGCCAGGAATCAAGCTCGGCGGCATCGGCGGCGAAGCAGAGATGACCGGGACCCGTCGCCCCATGCGGCGGCACCGGCAGGGCGGGATTGGCGCCGCCTCTGGCGGTGGCCTCGGGGTTGAACACGAGAACGGTGCCAGGACCGCAGCGAAAGAAGACGTGGCGGCCGGGCTCCCTGGTCATCCGCTCGAGGCCGAGCAGGTCGCCATAGAAGCGCTCGGCGGCCTCGAGGTCCTTGGCATAGAGGACACTCTCGAGAACATGGGTGGGCGGGGTGGTGGTCATGCAACCGCACGCTCCTGCAGGACGACAAGCTCGGCGATACCCTTGCGGGCCAGCCTGAGGAGCTCGAAAAAGCTTTCCTCGGAGAAGGGCGCACCTTCGGCGGTGCCCTGAATCTCGACAATGCCCCCATCGCCGGTCAGGACAAAATTCGCATCGGTCCCGGCACCGCTGTCCTCCTGGTAATCCAGGTCGAGCACCGACACGCCGCCGACAATGCCGCAGGAGACAGCGGCGACCGTGGTGCGCAGCGGCGATGCCCGGAGCAGCTGGCGCTGCAGCAGCCAATCGATGCTGTCGCGCAGCGCCACCCAGCCGCCGGTGATGGCAGCGGTGCGGGTGCCGCCATCCGCCTGGAGCACGTCGCAGTCCACCACGATCTGGCGCTCGCCCAGCAGCTTCAGATCGGTGATCGCGCGCAGCGAGCGGCCGATCAGGCGCTGGATCTCGAGCGAGCGGCCCGACTGCTTGCCGGCGGCCGCCTCGCGGCGGGTACGCTCGCCGGTCGAGCGCGGCAGCATGCCATATTCGGCGGTGACCCAACCGTGGCCGAGGCCCTTCATCCAGGGTGGAACCTTGTCCTCGACGGTTGCGGTGCACAACACCTCGGTGTGGCCGAATTTGACCAGACATGACCCCTCGGCATGGCGCGACACACCGCGCTCCAGCGCTACGACCCGCATTTCGTCTGCTCGACGTCCCGACGGTCTCATGATCCTGTCCTGTTCCGGTCTTCGGGCCGCTTCTACCCCGCCGGCTCTCGAGGGTGCAACCCGCGTTGACGCGGCGAGGTGCTGTTCCTACCTTACGCTTCACTTCCAGCACAGGCAGCCCATGGCGATCGACGAGAAACTTTCGGGATTGGCGGCCCTCGACCAAAGGTCGCGGGAGATTTTCCGGCGCTTGGTCGAAACCTATCTCGAAACCGGCGAGCCGGTCGGATCGCGCACCATCTCGCGGATCCTGCCGTCCAATCTGTCGCCGGCATCGGTGAGGAATGTCATGGCCGATCTCGAGGATGCCGGCCTGATCTTCTCGCCGCATACCAGCGCGGGGCGGCTGCCGACCCAGCTCGGCTTGCGCTTCTTCGTCGATGCGCTGCTCGACATCGGGCCGGTCGATGCCGAGCAGAAGACGGCGATCGACGCGAGGCTCGGAAAGTTTGACCGCGGCCACCGGCTGGAGGACGCCCTGACCGATGCCACCAACCTCCTGTCCGGGCTGTCGCAATGCGCCGGCGTGGTGATCACGCCGAAGCACAATCCGCGCCTGAAGCATATCGAGTTCGTATCGCTGTCGCCGCAACGGGCGCTGGTGGTGCTGGTGGGCGATGACGGAACGGTGGAGAACCGCAGCATCGAGGTGCCGGCCGGCCTGCCGGCTTCGACCCTCACCCGGGCGTCCAATCTCCTCAGCCACCGCCTCGAGGGGAAGACGATTGCCGAGATGCAGCGTTACATTCGGGATGATGCCGACGTGATCCGGCGCGAGCTCGACGAGCTCACCGCCAAGGTGGTCGAGTCGGGTCTCGCAACCTGGTCGGGCGAGGAAGCGGACGAGAAGCGGCTGATCGTGCGCGGCCAGGCGCATCTTTTGGAGAGCACGGCGGCGCTGGCCGATTTCGAGCGCATCCGCCGGCTGTTCGAGGATCTCGAGGAGAAGCGCGAGGTGATCCGCCTGCTGGGGCTGGCGGAAGACGGCGAAGGGGTCCGGATCTTCATCGGCGCCGAGAACAAGCTGTTCTCGCTTTCCGGGTCGTCGCTCATCGTTGCGCCCTATCGCGACGGCGAGCAGCGGATCGTCGGGGTTCTCGGGGTGATCGGACCGACCCGACTGAATTACGGCCGAATCATTCCGATGGTCGATTACACGGCCAGGGCGGTCGGCCGGCTGCTCACTTGATTTTTCTCACGTTTGCGGCAGATATCCCCTGCTGAACGCCCACTTCCCAAGCATTCACGGACCCATAAACGATGATCGACACCCGCAAGCCTGCACCCAACCAGGACGGTGACCCGCTCGCTGACGACCCGAACGCCAACGACGCGGCCAGCGGGGCTGGCGAGGAGATCTCGGTCGACGCGCTGCTGCGCGGCGAAGCGGAAGGCGGGCGAGAAGCAGGCTTGCGCAACGAGGTTGCCGAACTCAAGGACCGGCTGCTCAGGGCGATGGCGGATACCGAGAACGTGCGCCGCCGCGCCGAGCGCGAGAAGGCAGAGGCGACGCTCTATGCCGCCAGCAATTTCGCGCGCGACCTGTTGAGTGTCGCCGACAACATGGCGCGGGCGCTCGAGGCGATGCCCGCGGAGCAGCGCGAAAGGGCCGACGAGGCGACGCGCAACCTGTTGGCCGGCATCGACCTCACCTATCGCGAGCTGATGCAGGTGTTCGAGCGCTACAACATCCGTCGGGTCGATCCGCTGGGCGAGCGGTTCGATCCTCATTTCCACCAGGCGATGTTCGAGGTCCCGGATCCGGAAGCACCGCCCGGCACGGTGGTCCAGGTGGTGCAACCGGGTTACCGCATCGGCGAGCGGGTGTTGCGTCCGGCGCTGGTCGGCGTCGCCAAGTCCGCGCCGCGAGCGGGGCCAGGCCGAAATGGCCGCGGCGGGGCGTGATCACCGATCCGGCGGCAAAGTCACGCGGCGCAGCGTGAGATTGATCCTGCCGCCTTCGGGGAGCAAGGTCGAGGAGCCGGACAGAATGCGGTCGACCCCATGATAGCAGAGCCGGCTCGCGCCGCCCATGACCACGATATCGCCCGAGGCGAGCCTGACGGAGCGGGTGGGGCCGCGCCGGGACGAGCCGCCAAAGCGGAACAGAGCGGTATCGCCCAGCGACAACGACACCACCGGGGCAGCGAGATCCGCCTCGTCCTCGTCGCGATGAAGACCCATGCGGGCGCCAGCACCATAATAGTTGACAAGGCAGGCCTCGGGATCATGAGGATAACCGCCGAGCTTGCGCCAGAGCTCGAGCAAGAGGTCGGGCATGGGCGGCCAAGGCCTGCCGGTGACCGGGTGAAGCGCCTGGTATCGGTAACCGCCACGGTCGGAAACCCAGCCAAGAGGGCCGAGATTGGTCATGCGAACGCTGAAGGGCCTGCCGGTTTTCGGCATCACCGGGGTGAAGAGCGGGGCTCGTGCGATGCGCGCGCGCAGCTCCGCCAGCAGCGCCAGCTGGGCAGCCCGTTCGACGAGGCCAGGGTGATGGACCAATCCTTCCGCCATGTTTTCTGCTGCTTCGGGGAACACGACAACTTGATGCACAAGAGAATACCCTTATATAAGCCCCGGAAACCCGAGGGGAACCGGCACGATGGACGGCAGGACCTTTCGGCTCCAATTCGACGAAGACGGAGGCCTGCTCCCCCGCCAGCCGGGGCAAAGGGCGCCTTGCGACAAGGGCTTTAGAGACGGCCTGCCAGGAGGAGAAAATCATGGCCAATAAAGTCATCGGCATCGACCTCGGCACCACAAATTCCTGCGTGGCGGTCATGGAGGGCAAAACGCCGAAGGTCATCGAGAATGCCGAGGGCGCCCGCACGACGCCATCGATCGTCGCCTTCAACGAGGACGGCGAGACGCTGGTCGGGCAACCCGCCAAGCGGCAGGCGGTGACGAATCCCGAAAACACCTTCTTTGCCATCAAGCGGCTGATCGGGCGGCGCTATGACGACCCGATGGTTGAGAAGGACAAGAAGCTCGTTCCCTACAAGATCATCCGCGCCGACAACGGCGACGCCTGGGTCGAGGCGCGCGGCAAGAAATATGCCCCCTCGCAGATCTCGGCCTATGTGCTGATCAAGATGAAGGAGACGGCGGAGCGCTATCTCGGCGAGCCCGTCACCCAGGCGGTGATCACCGTTCCCGCCTATTTCAACGACAGCCAGCGGCAAGCGACCAAGGATGCCGGCAAGATCGCCGGTCTCGAAGTGCTGCGCATCATCAACGAGCCGACGGCGGCAGCGCTCGCCTATGGTCTCGACAAGAAGGAGGCCGGCACCATCGCGGTCTACGACCTCGGCGGCGGCACGTTCGACATCTCGGTGCTCGAGATCGGCGACGGCGTGTTCGAGGTGAAGTCGACCAATGGCGACACCTTCCTCGGCGGCGAAGATTTCGACATGCGCATCGTCGACTATCTTGCCGATGAGTTCAAAAAGGAGAGCGGCATCGATCTCAGGCGCGACAAGCTGGCGCTGCAGCGGCTGAAGGAAGCGGCGGAGAAGGCGAAGATCGAGCTTTCATCCTCGACCCAGACCGAGATCAACCTGCCCTTCATCACGGCCGATCAGACCGGGCCGAAGCATCTCGCCATCAAGCTCACCCGGGCCAAGCTCGAGGCGCTGGTCGAGGACCTCATCCAGAAGACGGTCGGGCCATGCAAGGCGGCGCTCAAGGATGCCGGAGTCAGTGCCGGTCAGATCGACGAGGTGGTGCTGGTCGGCGGCATGACGCGCATGCCGAAGGTCATCGAGACGGTGCGCCAGTTCTTCGGCAAGGAGCCGCATAAGGGCGTCAACCCGGACGAGGTGGTCGCGGTCGGCGCCGCCATCCAGGCCGGCGTGCTGCAGGGCGAAGTCAAGGACGTGCTGCTGCTCGACGTGACGCCGCTGTCGCTCGGCATCGAGACGCTGGGCGGCGTGTTCACCCGGCTGATCGAGCGCAACACGACGATCCCGACCAAGAAGTCGCAGGTGTTCTCGACGGCCGACGACAATCAGACTGCGGTGACGATCCGGGTGTTCCAGGGCGAGCGCGAGATGGCGCAGCACAACAAGCTGCTCGGCCAGTTCGACCTGGTCGGCATTCCGCCGGCGCCGCGCGGCGTGCCGCAGATCGAGGTCACTTTCGACATCGACGCCAATGGTATCGTGTCGGTGTCGGCCAAGGACAAGGCTACCGGCAAGGAGCAGCAGATCCGCATCCAGGCGAGCGGCGGCCTGTCGGACGCCGAGATCCAGAAGATGGTGAAGGATGCCGAGGCGCATGCGGCAGAGGACAAGCAGCGCAAGGAGCTTGTCGAAGCCAAGAATCATGCCGAAGGTATGGTTCACTCGACGGAGAAGTCGCTCGCCGAGTTCGGCGACAAGGTCGCGGCTGCCGACAAATCGGCGATCGAGACGGCGATCAGCGAGTTGAAATCGGCGCTGGAGGGCGAGAACAAGGACCAGATCGAGCAAAAGACCAATGCCCTCGGGCAGGTGGCGATGAAGCTCGGCGAGGCGATGTACCGGCAGAGCCAGGGCGAGGAGACACCGCCGCCGGGCGCCGGTGCCGGAGCTGGTCCGCAAGGGAAGTCCGACGACGGCGTCGTCGATGCCGACTTCGAGGAAGTCAAGGACGACGACCGCAAGTCGGCCTGATTTGATGAAACGGGACCGCCCTCGGGCTCATGCCGGCGCGGCAGGAGTGCCGAGGGCGGTCCTTCACATGCAACGGCTCAATCGCTTGAACCGGATTCCAGTTGGCCCAGGCGGGGAACTTATTGTGAAGGCCGGAGAGGCCCATGGCCAAACGTGACTATTATGACATTCTGGGCGTGTCGCGGGGCGCAGGCGAGAAGGAGCTGAAATCCGCTTTCCGTCGGCTGGCCAAGCAGTTCCACCCCGACGCCAATCCCGGCGACAAGACCGCCGAGCACAAGTTCAAGGAAATCAACGAGGCCTATGAGGCGCTGCGCGATCCGCAGCGGCGGGCGGCCTATGACCGTTTCGGCCATGCCGCGTTCGAGACCGGCGGCATGGGCGGTCATTCGGCGGCGGGCGGTTTCGGGCCGGAATTCGCCTCCTCGATGTCGGACATCTTCGAGGATCTGTTCGGCGAGTTCATGGGCGGTGGCCGCGGGCGCGGCGGACGGCGCGGCGGCACCCAGCGCGGCTCGGATCTGCGCTACAATATGGAAATCAGCCTGACCGAGGCCTATGGCGGCAAAACGGCTCAGATCCGGGTGCCGACCTCGGTCGCCTGCGAGCAATGCAAGGGGTCCGGTGCCAAGCCGGGCACCAATCCCAAGACCTGCCCGACCTGCAGCGGCCAGGGGGCGGTGCGCACGTCCTCAGGGTTCTTCACGGTGGAGCGGACCTGCCCGACCTGCCAGGGTCGCGGCCGGGTGATCTCGGACCCTTGCGGCGCGTGCTCTGGACAGGGACGGGTGACCAAGGAACGGACGCTGTCGGTGAACATTCCGGCCGGCGTCGAGGACGGCACGCGGATCAGGCTTGCCGGCGAAGGCGAGGCCGGGGTGCGCGGCGGGCCGGCCGGCGATCTTTACATCTTCCTCAGCGTCAAGCCGCATGAGTTCTTCCAGCGGGACGGGGCGGATCTGTTCTGCCGGGTGCCGATCTCGATGGCGGCGGCGGCGCTTGGCGGCGAGATCGAGGTGCCGACCATCGACGGCAAGCGGGCACGCGTCCACATCACCGAGGGCACGCAGACCGGCAAGCAGTTCCGGCTCAAGGGCAAGGGCATGCCGGTGCTCAGGTCCAATCAGCATGGCGACATGTATATCCAGACGACGGTCGAGACGCCGGTGAACCTGACGCGCAAGCAGCGCGAGCTGCTCAAGGAGTTCGACCGCGAAGCCAAGAACAACAGCCCGGAATCGGCGGGCTTCTTCGCCCGCGCCCGGGCGTTCTGGGAGGGGTTCGGGGGTTAGGGTTGGGGCAGTTCGGCGGTGAACTGTGCTCTTCGCCCGCCTACAGCCTTTTCCCCCAATGCCGACTGCATGACCGATTCGGTTCCACGATCCTTGGTATCGAGGGCACTGCGCTTCTCGAGCTGCGGCTGGCCCGCCCGGATACCCTCGACAGTAGTTTTGTCGCCAGCTGATCGCCAAAGCCCGTCAGCTGACCCTTGATGTTGGCAACATCGTTCGACACCGAAACGAGGGTCATCAAGCCCCAGGCACCGACGACCGCAATAACGGTGTTGGTGACCGCGTAGACAGTCGTCATCCAATTGAGACGACTATGCAGGTTGGCGATCGCCAGGCTGACTTCCGGAAGGGTTTCGAGCTTGTCGGTCATGCCAAGAAAATGGCACTCATCCCGTCCTCACGCAAGGGTTGCAGATCACCATATGAACATTTCATCAATGGGGTGGTGAGAAGGCTTGGCTAGGCAGACTGCCTACCGCCTCACGACCGAAGCGTCGCGCCGGTCGCCTTGCTCGCCTGGGCGACCACCTTGGCGCTGATGGCCTCGATCTCCTGGTCGGTCAGGCTGCGTTCGCGCGGACTGATGGTGATCTCGATCGCCACCGATTTCTTGCCGGCGCCGATCGCGCCGCCGGAGAACACGTCGAACACCGCGACATCGCTGATCAGCGTCTTCTCGGCGCCGCGCACCGCCTTGACAAGCTTCTCCGCCTCGACCCCGTCATCGACCACAAAGGCGAAATCGCGCTTGATCGGCATGAGATCGGAGGCCTCGAGCGCCGGCCGGAGCGCGGTGCGGCCGCGCCGCTCCGGCACCGCATCGAGGACGATCTCGAAACCGTAGAGCGGGCCGCGCACATCCATCGCCTGCAGCACCCTCGGATGGATCTCGCCGAACCAGCCGAGCTGGTTTTTCGGTCCGAGCCGCAGCGTGCCGGAGCGCCCGGGATGGAACCAAGACGGCCCCCCGGCAACCGTCTGGAGATTGCCGACCGGCGCCTCCGCCGCGGCGAGCGCCGCCAGCGCATCGGCCTTGACGTCGAACACATCGACGGCGCGCTGGTCGCCGGTCCAATGGCGGGGCGCCGCTGCCCCGCGCCGCACCGCCGCCGCCCTGACCGTCTCCTGCTCCGGGCGGTCGCCGGCATAGGCCTGCCCGACCTCGAACAGGCCGGAATCGGTGAAGCCGCGGGCCAGATTGCGCCCGCTCGCCGCGATCAGATTGGGCAGGAGCGACGGCCGCATGTCGGAGAGCTCCGACGAAATCGGATTGTCGAGCTTGAGCGCGGCCTGCCCGCCGCCGAACAGCCGCGCCTGGTCCTCGGCGAGGAACGACCAGGTCACCGCTTCATTGAGCCCGAGGCTGGCAAGCCGCCGGCGCACCGCCACCGTCCGCCGCTGCAGCGGTGTCAAAACGGGGCGGGCCACCGCATGGAGCCGCCGCATCGGGGTCGCCGGCACCTGGTCGAGCCCGACAATCCGGCAGACCTCCTCCACCAGATCCGCTTCGCCGCGAATATCCGGCCGGAAGCTCGGCACCTGGCATTCGAGCCCTGCCGCTGTGTCCTTCACCGTGAAGCCGAGCGCCGTCAGGATCGCGATCTGCCGTTCCTTCGGCACCTCGAGGCCGCCCAGCGACTTCACACGCGACGGCCTGAGCGTGTAGCGCCGATCGACCTCCGGAACCTTTCCGGCGATCACCAGCTCGGAAGCCGCGCCGCCACAAAGATCGAGGATCATCCGCGTCGCGATCTCGGCGCCGGCAATGACAAAGGCCGGGTCGACGCCGCGCTCGAACCGATAGCGGGCATCCGACTGGATGGCGAGCTTGCGCCCGGTGGCGGCGGTGCGCACCGGATCGAACAGCGCCGCCTCGAGAAAGACATTGACCGTTTCGTCGCTGCAGCCCGAGCGCTCGCCCCCCATGATGCCGCCGATCGACTCCGGCGCCTCGTCATCGGCGATCACCGTCATCTCGGGATCGAGCTCATAGGTTCGGCCGTCGAGTGCCGCGATGGTTTCGCCAGGACGCGCCAGCCTCACCTGAATGTCGCCGCGCACCCGATCGGCGTCGAACACATGCAGCGGCCGCGAGAACGCATAGGTGATGTAGTTGGTGATATCGACCAGCGCCGAAATCGGCCTGAGCCCGATCGCCATGAGCCGCCGCGCCAGCCAATCGGGCGACGGCCGGTTTTGCACACCGCGAAAGTAGCGACCGACGAATAGCGGGCAGGCGCTGGTGTCGCCGTCAAAGGCGAGCCGCACCTTGATCGGCGAGGCGAAGGCGCCCTTGACCGGCGTCAGCTGAAGCGGCTTGAGCATGCCGATGCCCTTCGCCGCGAGATCGCGGGCGATGCCGCGCACCCCGAGGGCGTCCGGCCGGTTCGGCGTCACCTTGATATGGAAAACCGGATCGCTGAGCCCGAGCGCCTCCGCCGCCGGCGTCCCGACGGGGAAGTCGGTCTTGAGATCGATGATCCCCGCATGATCGTCGGAGAGCAACAACTCGCGCTCCGAGCACATCATGCCGTTCGACTCGATGCCTCGGATGGTGCCCGGCTGGAGATCGACGCCGGTCCCCGGAATATGCGTGCCGGGTGGCGCGAACAGCCCGATCAGGCCGGTCCGCGCATTGGGGGCGCCGCACACCACCTGCACCCGGCCATCGATCGTCTCGACATCAAGCACCTGCAGGCGATCGGCATTGGGATGGGGCCGTGCCTCGATGACCCGCGCCACCGTGAAGGGCTTGAGCGCCTGCGCCGGATCGCTGATGTCCTCGACCTCGAGACCGGCGCCGATCAGCCCGTCACGGACCTCCTCGATCGTTGCCGTCGTGTCGAGATGGTCCTTGAGCCAGCCGAGCGTGAACTTCACGTCAGCCCTCCGGCGAGCGAGGGCACATCGAGCGCCCGGAAGCCATAGTGCCGGAGCCAGCGCAGATCGGCTTCGAAAAAGGCGCGAAGGTCGGGGATGCCGTATTTCAGCATGGCGATACGGTCGAGCCCCATGCCGAAGGCAAAGCCCTGCCACTGATCGGGATCGAGCCCGCCGGCCCGCACCACATTGGGGTGCACCATTCCCGATCCCAGGATCTCGAGCCAGCTGTCGCCGGTGCCGATTCGGATCTGGCCGCCCTCCCAGGAGCAGTTGATGTCGACCTCCATCGACGGCTCGGTGAACGGGAAATGCGACGCGCGGAACCGCATCTTGACCTGGTCGAGCTCGAAGAACGCCTTGCAGAACTCCTCGAGGCACCATTTGAGATGACCGAGAGTGAGGTCGCGGTCGATCGCCAGCCCCTCGATCTGATGGAACATCGGCGTGTGGGTGAGGTCGCTGTCGCAGCGAAAGGTGCGGCCCGGCGCGATGATCCGGATGGGCGGCGCCAGCGTCTCCATGCTGCGGATCTGCACCGGGCTGGTATGGGTGCGCAGCACCATCCGGCTGCCATCGGGCCGGGGCCGGAAATAGAAGGTGTCGTGCTCCTGGCGCGCCGGGTGCTCCGGTGGAATGTTGAGCGCGCCGAAATTATACCAGTCGGTCTCGATATGCGGGCCCTCGGCCACCCCGAAGCCGAGATCGCCGAAGATCTCGACGACCTCGTCGAGCACGTGGCTGACCGGGTGGACGCTGCCCGCAGCACTTGGCCGGGGCGGCAGGGTCACATCGAGCCGCTCGGTGGCAAGCCGCGCTTCGAGCGCCGCCTCGCGCAGCGCATCGCGACGCTCCGTCAGAGCCTCGGTCACCCGCTCCTTGAGACGGTTGAGCAACGCGCCGGTGGCGCGCCGGGCCTCCGGATCGAGGCTGCCAAGCTCCTTCATCCGCTCCGAGATCGCGCCCTTCTTGCCGAGCGCCGCCACCCGCACCGATTCGAGCTCCCGCTCGTCGGCCGCGGTGCTGATCTCGGCAAGGATGCCGGATTCGAGCCGCTCGACGCTGATCTCTTCCTTCATCATGACGCTGCTCATGGAGTCGCCCGCGAAGCTCTCCCGAGAGAGGTTGGAGGGTTAGAGCGCCGCCTTGGCTTTCTCGACCAGCGACTTGAAGGCATCGGGCTCGCGGACCGCGAGATCGGCGAGCATCTTGCGGTCGATCTCGACGCCCGCCTTGTCGAGGCCGTTGATGAACCGGCCATAGGTCAGGCCGAGCGCGCGGGCCGCCGCATTGATGCGCTGGATCCACAGAGCCCGGAAATTGCGCTTGCGCTGGCGGCGGTCGCGATAGGCATATTGGCCGGCTTTCTCGACCGCCTGCACGGCGGCGCGAAACACATTCTTGCGCCGGCCATAATAGCCCTTGGCCTGCTTGATGATCTTCTTGTGACGGGCATGGGCGGTGACGCCACGCTTGACGCGAGCCATGACGGGACTCCTCGAGGAACAGAATTAGCGATACGGCATGAAGCTCTTGAGCAGGCGGGCATCGCCGGGCTCCAGGATCGTGGTGCCGCGCTGCTGCCGGATCTGCTTGTTCGTGCGCTTGATCATCCCGTGCCGCTTGCCCGCCTGGGTCGCGCGCACCTTGCCAGTCGCCGTGATCGTGAATCGCTTCTTGACGGACGACTTGGTTTTCATCTTGGGCATTTTGCTTTTCCTTCATGAAGCATCAAAAACCGCCACGGCATGCCCTCTAACGAGGCCGGACGGTTCGAAACGCGGGCGGGTTTATAG
>JBKOZY010000351.1:0-3062 GCA_046726135.1 Pseudomonadota bacterium
TTGCCGGTCCCGCTGCCATCGCGCCGTCCACGGTCATGCTGGCGATGTGAAGATCGCGCTCCGCGATCTCGCGCGTCAGGTTCTCGATCGTCAACCGCATCGCATCGATATCCTCGTCGCGATCGCGGATCTGCTCCTTGAGCTGCTGGATCGACTGGGTGCGCGAGGCAAGCTCGTTCTCGAACGGCGACAACTGCAACCTGAGCGTGGCGATCTCCTCGTCGCGCGCCGTGACCAGCTGCTCGCGCTTTTCGACCTCGGTGATCAGCCCATCGATGCGGTTGCGGCTGCGCGCCACCTCGGCCATCTGCTCGGCGAGCCTGGTCTTGAGATCCTGAAGCCGCAATTCGAGCTTGCGGCTCAACATGGCATATTCGGCGCGCAGGCGATCGCGATCGGATTGGAGCTCCGCCATGGCCGATGGCGTCGCCCTTTGGTTGCGCAAGCTGCCGAGCCGCAACGCGTAGTACCAAAGCCCCCGGGCAACGAACAGGCTGATCAGGGCGGCCAGGGCAAAGCCGAGGCCAAGGAGCATGAGGGTCTCGATTTGCGACATCTATTCAGGCTTTCCCAATGCTCGACCGGCGGCCATGCCCGAATGGCAGGTAACGACGGATAGTAGCGCCGGGCGAACCCAGTGGCGAGGCGCAAACTGCAGCGCCAAGCGTTGTCACCAGCCTTAGAAGGGGTTCCAGGTCGGCTGGTCGGTATATTTGAGATAGCCGAGATTGGCCCCGAGCCGTGCCCCGACGCCGGTGCGGATCGGCGCCAGCTTCAGCTTCTGGTTGGTTTGAAAATTCACCCCGAGCCCGCCCACCAGATAGGCGGAACCCTCGACGCCCACGAAGTGGTCGAAGATCTCCGGCGTTGCATCGATGTTGTAGACCAGGACCAGAGTCCTGGACCCGTTGCCGCCGATGTCGAAGCCGACCGACGGTCCCTGCCAATAGACCTTCTGCTGCCCGCCATTCGCCAGGTAGAGCGTCCCCTCGCCATAGCGCAGGCCACCGACGAAGGCCGCCGAGGCCTCCTCGCCGATAATGTAGCCGCTGGGCCGGCCGGCTTGCTGGAACACGTATTCGATGGCCTGGGCCACCCCCTTGGTGGTGTTGCCGAAAAACGTGTGGCCGGTCTCCACCATCTCCTCGAGCGAGTAGGTCGACCGCCCCGCCGCCGCATTCTGGTCATAGGTCCCGATCGCCGCGGCCGGCAGCGGCGTGGCGACAATGAGGCACAACAAGGCGGCCGTGACCCATCCGGCCAGGGTGACCAAACGCATTGTCATTGTCTTCCCACCAATGTCAGAATCGACCCGGCTTCCCGATTTGGCGAACTCTGCGCCAGAGCTTTGGCGCGATTGCGGCCGGGTTTTCCCAATCCGCCGAAAGCTAGGGGCAGGTCGTTGAGAAACGGTTAACTTCGCCGAGATGACCGGCCGCCGCGATGAATGGCGGGTTGGCGAAGCCCGCCGCCTCCTTGCCGTAGAGGAGCGGAGCGCCGTCCGCCGTCACGACCGTCCCCCCAGCCGCCGCCAGCACCGCATGGCCGGCCGCCGTGTCCCATTCCATGGTGCGGCCAAACCGCGGATAGAGCTGGGCCTCGCCGCTCGCCACCAGGCAGAACTTGACCGACGATCCGGCCGACACGATCTCGCAATCGCCGAGGGAAGCGAGAAACCGGTCGGTCTCGCCGTCGCGATGCGACCGGCTGGCCACGACCTTGATCGGCGTCCCGGTTACCGCCAGCTGCGCCGCGATCCGCCGCCCCTCGCGCGGCGGTTCCTGGGCCTTGGGGTCGGCGACGACGACCTCCGCCGCACCCTTCCCCTGCTCGCCCCAGAACAGGCGCCCGATTGCCGGGGCATAGACCACTCCCGCCACCGGCTGCCCCGCCTCGATCAGCGCGATGTTGACGGTGAACTCGCCATTGCGAGAGATGAATTCCTTGGTGCCGTCCAGCGGATCGACCAGGAAGAACTGCCGCGCCGCCTTCGGCATGGCGCCGCGCGCCACCGCCTCCTCGGCGATCACCGGAATTTCCGGCGCCAGCGATTTGAGCCCGGCGAGGATGATCGCCTCGGCCGCGAGGTCGGCCGAGGTCACCGGCGATGCGTCGGGCTTGAGCGTGACTTTGCCACCACCTTCGTAGAATTCGAGAATCACCCGTCCGGCGTCGAGTGCCAGCGCAATCAAGCCGTGAAGCAGGGGATCTGGATTGGGTGACGCGGTCATGCGCTTTTCCGTGAACTGAGCAGCGGGGAAACTTCCATCACGGTTCGCCTAGAGTAAGTTCGCCCCGGAGACAACCCATGATCGGCGATTCGTGAGGATCGTCGTCGCCAACCTGTGGACCCCTTATGTCGAACCTCCTGAGCGACCTCGACCTTGCAGCGCTTTTGTGCAGCCGGGTGTGCCATGACATCGTCTCCCCCGTCGGCGCCATCGCCAATGGTCTCGAAATGATGGACGAGGACGATGATGAGGAGATGCGCAGGCTGGCGCTCGAGCTGGTGCGGCGCTCCGCTCGCCAGGCCTCGGCCAAGCTGCAATTCTGTCGCATGGCTTTCGGCGCCGCCGGCGGTGCCGGATCGATGCTCGATGTCGGCGAGGCCGGCGATATCGCCCGGCTCTTTGTCGGCGACGAGAAGGTCAAGCTCGACTGGCGGGCGCCGCGCGGCGCCCGCGACAAGAACGAGGTGAAGCTCCTGCTCAATCTCTTGCTGCTGGGGATCGCCGCCGTGCCGCGCGGCGGCATCGTCACCATCGAGGCGGCCGACGACCTTCTCTCGGCGACCGCCGAAGGCGACGGTGCGCGCCTCGCCGACAAGACCAAGGCCGTTCTTGACCGCACGGTTCCGGCCGCCGAGTTCGATGCCCGCGTCGTCCAGGTCTATTACGCCCTGCGCCTTGCCGAGCAGACCGGCTTCGCCATTGCTGCCGAGGTCAAGCCGCGCATCGTGATGTTTCGCGCTGGAAGGCAGTAGGCAGGTAGGCAGTAGGCAGTAGGCAGTAGGCAGTAGGGAAATGCTCAGTTCACTGCCTGTTTGCCTAACGCCTAATGCC
>JBKOZY010000352.1:0-15229 GCA_046726135.1 Pseudomonadota bacterium
GCTGCTTCAGGCCAAGGCGGACGAGCGCAGCCAGGCGCTGTCGTTCGAGATCCCACGCGATTGCCCGCGGCTGATCGGCGATCGCCGGGCGCTCGGCCAGATCGTGTTCAATCTGGTGTCGAACGCCATCAAATTCACCCCACCGCAGGGGAGGATCACGGTGAGCGCGACGCTCGACGTCGGTGAACGTCTGGTCCTTTCGGTGCGGGACTCAGGTCCTGGAATTCCCTCCCACGAGCTCGATGCCGCCCTCGCCGCCTTTGCCCGCGGCTCGCTTGCGACGCGCCGGGCGATCGACGGCGCCGGCCTCGGCCTGCCGATCGTCAAGGGCCTCGTCAAGCTTCATGAAGGGGAGCTGGCGATCCGCTCGATCGCCGGCCAGGGCACGGTCGCCTCGGCGATCTTCCCGCGGCGGCGCGTCCTCACCGGGCCAGCGCTGCGCGGGGCCGATCCTCTGGCCGTCGCCAGCGAAAGCCAGCGCCGGCTGATCGCCCTCACGGCGTGAGCTGATCGGGGCCGGCGCCATCATTCCGGCCGCTTACCCCTGCCTCGGCAAAGCTTGCCATTCTATTATGAAGATCGAGCGCCGCCTTCACCGTGGCATAGGCGAGCACCGCGCCTGATCCCTCACCAAGGCGCATACCGAGATCGAGGAGCGGCGTCTTATCGAGCTTGGCCAGAAGGTGGCGATGGGCCGGCTCGGCCGAGCAGTGGCCGGCCAGGCAATGGTCGAGGGCGCCGGGTTGCAGCACCTCGAGAACGGCCGCGGCGGCGGTAACGACATAGCCATCGAGAATCACCGGAATGCGAGCGATGCGGGCGGCGAGAATGGCGCCAGCCATGGCGGCGAGCTCGCGGCCACCCAGGCGGCGCAGAACCTCCAGCGGATCTCCTAGATGATCGCGGTGCAACGCAAGGCCGCGGCGCACCGCCTCGACCTTGCGCGCCAAGCCTGAGGCATCGACCCCGGTCCCGGGACCGACCCAGTCGGCGGGGTCGCCGCCGAACAGCGCGCAGGACACCGCAGCTGCCACCGTGGTGTTGCCGATGCCCATCTCGCCGAGGCAGAGAAGATCGATGCTGCCGGCAATCGCTTCCATGCCGAAGATCGCGGTGCCGACGCATTCCGGTTCATCGAGCGCCGCGTGGAGGGTGAAATCGCGGGTCGGCAGGTCGAGGGCAAGCTCATAGACCTTGAGGCCGACGCCGAAAGTGGTGCAGAGCTGGTTGATCGCCGCGCCGCCGGCCCGGAAGTTTGCCACCATCTGGGCGGTGACCGCCTGTGGATAGGCGGCCACGCCTTGCTCCACCACCCCGTGATTTCCAGCGAACACTGCAGCAAGCGGCCGATCGACGCGGGGCGGATGACGTCCCTGCCAACCGGCAATGAACACGGCGATCTCCTCGAGACGGCCGAGCGCGCCTGGCGGTTTGGTAAGCGTCAGGTCGCGACGCCGGGTAGCGGCGGCCGCCTCCTTGTCGAATTTCGGCAGGTCGCCAAGCAGGCGACGCAGCTCGGCGAAGGTGAGGCGGGGATCGGGATCGGTCATCGGGAGCCTTGGCTAACATCGTGGAGCTGGGCTAATAGCGCCTGCCCGACCGCGATGAAAGAGTGGAGCGATGGCAATCTCGACCCGCGAATGGACCGCCGCACTTGCCGAAAGGGTCGGCGATCTGCAATCGGCGCTCGCTTTTGCGACGCGGCTGCCATTGCCTCTCACCACTCCGTCGCCGCCGCTAGTCAGGGCGCTCAGAATGTTGCCGCTGGTCGGGGCAATCGTCGGGACCCTCGCCGCTGTGGTCTTTCTGCTGGCCACTGCCATCGGGCTGCAGCCGGCGCTTGCGGCAGTGGTCGCCCTGGCCTTTCAGGCGTGGATCACCGGGGCACTACACGAGGACGGACTCGCCGACTTTGCCGACGGCGTCGGCGGCGGCAGCAGCCGCGAGCGCAAGCTCGCGATCATGCGGGACAGCCGGGTCGGCACATTCGGCGCGCTGACCCTCCTGTTCGTGGTGCTCGGCAAGGTGCTGGCGCTCGGCGAGGTGGGAACGGTGTCGGACGCGTTCGCCGTCATGGCGCTGATCACCGGCGGCGTGCTCTCCCGCCTGGCGCCGGTGCTGCTCTTGCATCGGCTACCGCCGGCGCGCCTCGAAGGGTTGTCGTACCGCGTCGGCTGCCCCGAGAAGGAGACGGCGACTGAAGCCGCCGTCTACGCTCTCGCCATCGCCGGCCTGCTCGGCCTGGCCATCGGCGATGCAGGAACGCTGCTCATCGTTCTGATCGCAGCAGCGATCGGCTATTGGGCGGTCGAGGCGGTGTCGCGCCGCCAGCTTGGCGGCCAGACGGGGGACGCGGCCGGAGCGGCGCAGCAGATCGTCGAGCTCGCAGTTCTCCTGGCCTTTGCCGCCGGAATTCCTTGACCGGTTCACCTTCCGTTGGTGGATGTATGCAGCAGGCGGGGTGCTGGGTCCTGGAAAAGTGAATGCCGCAAACTGACGCGCGACTGCCGCATTCGGCACTGTTGCGATTCGCCGGCACACACAATATTCGTGAGAGCAGAAAGCTTCGCGGTGATGGATTCGCCTTTCATGACAGTTTACAGCCGGATCGATATCGAGACGCCCTGCGTCAAGGTCTGCGTGCTGGACCCGGATTCCGGCTATTGCATCGGCTGTGGCAGAACGCGCAGCGAGATCGCCGGCTGGCTCGACATGACCGATGCATTGCGCCGTGATATCATGGCGGGATTATCGCAACGGGTCGACTCGCTCACCCGAGCCAAGCGCCGTCGCGGCGGGGCGCGGGCGCGGCGCGGCGAAGGCCTCTGAACCAAGCGAACCATGCTTCCTCGACCCCGCAGCGATCTCAAGCCCAACACTTTCGACTATGAATCTCTTCCTCTGGTGAAGCCGACCGGCTTTCGCGAGTACGACGCCCGCTGGCTCTATGAGAAGGAGATCAATCTTTATGGCGTGCAGGCGCTCGGCCTCGGCCTTGGAACCTATATCCAGCGGCGGGGCGTCAAGCCGCATATCGTGACCGGGCACGACTACCGGTCCTATTCGATGGCGATCAAGCAGGCGCTCACCGTCGGCCTGATGGCGTCGGGCTGCACCGTCTACGACATCGGGCTGGCGCTGTCGCCGATGGCCTATTTCGCGCAATTCGCCCTCGATGTGCCGGGGGTCGCGATGGTCACGGCATCACATAACGACAATGGCTGGACCGGGGTGAAGATGGGCTGCGACCGGCCGCTCACCTTCGGGCCTGAGGAGATGACGGCGCTCAAAGAGATCGTGCTCGGCGGAGCCTGGGAGACGCGAGCCGGAGGCGGGCTGGTTCATGTCGAATCAATTGGCGAGCGTTACCTCGCAGCGCTTGCCCGCGACGGCAGGATCAACCGGCGCCTCAAAGTGGTGGTCGCCTGCGGCAATGGCACGGCGGGCGCGTTTGCGCCGCGGCTGATGAGCGCGATCGGCTGCGAGGTGGTGCCGCTCGATTGCGAGCTCGACTACACCTTCCCGCGCTACAATCCCAATCCCGAAGACCTCAAGATGCTGCATGCCATCGCCGAGAAGGTGCGCGACAGCGGCGCCGATGCCGGCTTCGGCTTCGATGGCGATGGCGATCGCTGCGGCGTGGTCGACAATGAGGGCAACGAAATCTTCGCCGACAAGGTCGGGGTGATACTGGCGCGCGACATGTCGGCCTTGCACCCGGGCGCGCGGTTTGTCGCCGACGTCAAATCGACCGGATTGTTCGCGACCGATCCGGTGCTCAAGGCCAACGGTGCGGTGACCGATTATTGGAAAACCGGCCATTCCTATATGAAGCGGCGCACCAATGAGCTCGGGGCGATTGCCGGCTTCGAGAAGTCGGGCCATTTCTTCCTCAGGCCGCCTTTCGGGCTTGGCTATGATGACGGCCTTGCCTCGGCGGTGGCGGTCCTGCGCATGCTCGACCGGGCGGGCGGCAAGTCGCTGGCCGAGCTCTATCGCGATCTGCCGACCACCTGGGCGTCGCCGACCATGGCGCCGCATTGCCCGGACGAGAAGAAATATGGCGTGGTCGACCGCGTCATTGCGCATTTTTCCAAGCTGTTCGAGACGGGCGGCATGCTCGCCGGTCAGAAGATCGCCGGCGTCGTCACCGTCAATGGCATCAGGATCACCCTCGCCGACGGCACCTGGGGGCTGGTGCGGGCCTCATCCAACAAGCCCGAGCTGGTCGTCGTGTGCGAAAGCCCGGTGTCGGAAGCACAGATGCGGACCATGTTCCACGAGATCGACGCCCATCTGAAGCACTATCCGGAAGTCGGCGACTACAACCAGAAAATCTAAGCCGCTATCCCGAGCCTGCTGCAGGACTCGATGGCGCGCAGAATGAGAGTGGCGTCGGCGCTCGTGCGATGCGCCGTTTCCGACAGCACCCGGCGGAACTGTCGGCCGCCCGGCTCACCGTGAAAGATCCCGAGGAGATGGCGGGTGATGGTCTGAAGCGGAACGCCGCGGGCAAGCCGATCCTCGACATAGGGGAGATAGCACAGCAGCGCCGCCTCGCGCGAGGCCACCGGGCTGGCGCGGCCGAAGATCAGGCGGTCGACGTCGGCGAGCAGCCACGGCCGCTCATAGGCGGCACGGCCGATCATCACGCCATCGACATGGCGGAGATGGCCGACCGCCTCGTCCAGCGACTGGACGCCGCCATTGAGGATGATGCGCAGATCGGGCCGCGCCTGCTTCAGCCGATAGACGCGGCCATGATCGAGCGGCGGCACCTCGCGGTTCTGCTTCGGCGACATTCCCTTGAGCCAGGCCTTGCGGGCGTGGACGATGATCGTCGAGCAGCCGGCGGCGGCGATCGTCGCGACAAAGGCGGAGAGCGCCTGCTCGCTGTCCTGATCATCGATGCCGATGCGGCATTTGACAGTGACCGGAACCGAAACGGCCGACTGCATGGCATCGACGCATTCGGCGACGCGCCGAGGCTCGGCCATGAGGCAGGCGCCGAAGCGGCCGGCATGGACCCGGTTCGACGGGCAACCGCAATTGAGATTGATCTCGCAATATCCCAGTTCAGCGCCGATACGGGCGGCATCGGCAAGCTCGCGCGGGGTGCTGCCGCCAAGCTGCAGCGCGACAGGCTGCTCGGCCGGGTCGAAGCCGATCAGCCGCTCGACATCGCCATGAACCACCGCCGCGGCGGTGACCATCTCGGTGTAAAGCAGCGCTTGGCGCGTCAGGATGCGGTGAAAGGCCCGACAATGGCGATCGGTGCATTCCATCATCGGCGCGATCGAGAATTTGCTACTCATGTCCCTTCAGCTTCAGCAAAAACAGCATCACATGGCTGTGCATATCCTGTGGAGATCGCCGAACGTCATGTGGCCTAATCCGAAGCAGCATGCAAGGGCAAGTGCATAGTCAACTACAAACCCACTTGGTACTTCCTGCAGCGATGCCAGGAAGCTCCACAGAACCACCGATTTTTTGCAGAGGACGCCGCACCCATCCACAAGCCGGAATACTTTTTAGACTACAACGAGACCGGCGAGGAATTGTACTACGGGCCCATAAATGGCGAGGACGTTCATGGGGAGACGGTGCCCGAAGGGCGGATGACAGTTCTTGCGTAAGTCCACCCCCTCCCCGGTGCTTCGCACTACCCTCTCCCCGCTGTCGCGGGGCGAGGGGAGCGCAAAGAATTTACCGCGCTGCGAAGTTACTGCGTTGCGAGACCCGCGGCCTTGGCGGCCTCGTCGGCTGCCTTCATGCAGTCGCCCTCGTTTCCGGCAGCCAGCGCGGCACGGGCATTGTCGAGATGGGTCTTCGCCGAGGTCATGTCGATCGAGCCGGCGCTCGGGGCAGCCGCGGTGGTCGTGCTGGTCGACGAACCGGACGGCTTGGCACCGCCCTGAGTACCCGACGATGCGTCTACACCGCTGGCCTGGCCGCCGGCGATCGCCCCGGTCGAACCGGTGCTCGTCGTGGCTGCCCCGGAGCTCGAGCCGGTGGTGGCGGTCATCTTCGAAGAGTCAGTGGTCGAAGTGCCGGTGGCAGCAGTCTGTCCGGTATTCGAGGTGGCAGCACCACCCTGGGTACCCGACGCGGCATCAACACCGCTCGGCTGGCCGCCAGCAACCGTGCCGGTGGCACCCTCGGCGGTCGTGCCCTTCGTGGTATTAGCCGCCTGGGCTACCGGCGTCGTGGCGCCGGTCGCCGCGGGACCTATGACTTTCTCGATCTGCGTCAATCTGGATTGGCAATCGGCGAGCGCCGGGCTCGCGAACAAGGCAAGCGCGACGACGGCAGCCGAATATTTCAGGAGCTTCATAAGAACCCTCCTTGGACATGGTTTTTTGGTCACCGCATTGAGCTAGCGGGGATACCCTATCAACCCGTCGCCCAAGGCCCGGTTCCGGCTTGTTTGGCGGTTGCAGAAAGTCGGGAAATTTAGCCCTTATAGAGATCGGCATGCGCCTTGCGCAGGACAGCCTTCTCGATCTTGCCCATGGCATTGCGCGGCAGCTCGGGAACGATCAGGACGCGCTTCGGCAGCTTGAACCTGGCGAGCCGGCCGTGCAGCGCTGCCAGCACGGTTTTCTCGTCCAATAAAGCGCCCGCCCTCGGCACAACCAGCGCCGTCACAGCCTCGCCAAAATCGGAATGAGCGATGCCGATGACGGCACATTCGGCAACACCTGGAATTGCGTCGATGACGTTCTCGACCTCGCGCGGATAGACGTTCAATCCGCCGGTGATGATGAGGTCCTTGCCGCGGCCGACAATGTGAACATAGGACTGCTCGTCGAGCATGCCGAGATCGCCGGTGATGAAGAAGCCGTCGCTGCGGAATTCGGCAGCAGTCTTATCGGGCTGTCGCCAATAGCCCTTGAAGACGTTGGGTCCTTTGACCTCGATCATGCCGATTCCGCCCTGCGGCAGCGGGCGGCCGGTGGCCGGATCGGCAATCCTTAAGGAGACGCCCGGAAGCGGAAAGCCGACCGAGCCGGCGCGCCTTTCGCCGTCATAGGGATTGGAGGTGATCATGCCGGTCTCGGTCATGCCGTAGCGTTCGAGAATGGCGTGGCCGGTGCGGGCGTGCCATTGCGCATGGATCTCGGAGGCCAGCGGGGCGGAACCGGAGATGAAGAGGCGCATATGGGCGGTGAGCGCCGCGCTGAGACGCGGCGTCGCGAGAAGGCGCGTGTAGAAGGTCGGCACGCCCATCATCACGCTGGCCTGCGGCATCAGATCGAGCACCTCATCGACGTCGAAGCGCGGCAGGAACAGCATGCGGCAGCCGGCGAGCAGCGTGATGTTGGTCGCGACGAAGAGGCCATGGGTGTGGAAGATCGGCAAGGCATGGAGCAGCGCATCGGTGGCGGTGAAATGCCAGATCACCATCAGGGCCTCGGCATTGGACCTGAGGTTCTCATGGGTCAGCATCGCACCCTTGGAACGACCGGTGGTTCCCGAGGTGTAGAGCAAGGCCGCGAGATCGTCGGCGTTGCGCGGGACGGTGGAGAAGCTGGTGGATGCGGCAAGGCCACTATCCGCCAGCGTGCCGGCCGAAATGTCGGGGGAGCGCCAGACACCCAGGGTCTCGAGCCGGGCCCCTGCCCGCTCGGCGACCGGCCGCAACTCGGCTGCGGCATCGGGATCGCAGACGAACAGCCGCGGCCCGGCATCGACGAGAAAGGTCTCGACCTCGGCCGGCGTGTAGCCGGTGTTGAGCGGCAGGAACACCGCGCCGACCCGCAAGGCTGCGAGGTACAGCATCAATGCCTCGATGCTCTTCGGCACCTGGGCGGCGACCCTGTCGCCGGCCGTAACGCCGAGCGCGGTCAGGACATTGGCGAAGCGCGCCGACACCGCCTCGACATCGCCATAGGTGTAGTGCCGGCCATCGCTGAGCGAGGCGAAGGGCCGGTCCGCCGGGTGATCGCTCGCGGCGACGCTGTCGTAAAAATTGGTCATTGCGTCTCGGCCTTGGCCGGCAGCGGCCGGGTGGCGGCGAGCCGACGCACCGAGGGGGCAGCGATGACCTCGCCGCGCTCGGCATAGGCCTCGTGGTTCCGCTCGATCGATTCGAGCGCATAGAGATAATTCACCATCATGCCGGCGGCCTCGGCGAGGCCCTTGCGCGAGGTGTCCCCGAGCCAGTTCAGCCGCTCGAGCCGCGCACCATTGCCGAGATGGAAGCGCGCCACCGGATCGAGCGGACGACCGGTCGCGGTCTTGGCGGCAAGGAGATAGGAAGCGGCGAGCGGCTCGACCACCTTGCGCAGGCGTTCGGCGTCCTCGTGATTTTGCGGCCAGCCCGGCTCGTCCAGCATGGCGGCGGTCTCTTCGGCGAGAGCGCCGTCGCGCTTGAGCCAGCGGCCGAAACCGGGAACCGGCGACAGGGTGACGAAAGTGTCGAGCTTCGGCAGGTCGCGGCGCAGCTCCTCGACCACCTGCTTGATCAGGAAATTGCCGAAGGAGATGCCGGCCAGGCCCTGCTGGCAGTTGGAGATCGAGTAGAAGACGGCGGTGCGCGCCGCCGATTGCGGCAGCACCACGCGGTCCTCCTCGAGGAGCGGCGCGATGGCCGATGGCATGGCGGTGGTGAGCGCCACCTCGACGAAGATCAGCGGCTCATCGACCAGCGCGGGATGGAAGAAGGCATAGCAGCGCCGGTCGGGTGGATCGATGCGCCGGCGAAGATCGTTCCAGTCGCGGATCTCATGGACCGCCTCATAGCGGATGATCTTCTCCAACACATTGGCCGGGCTTGACCAGTCGATCCGCTGCAGCACCAGGAAGCCGCGATTGAACCAGGAGCCGAGCATGTGAGCGAGATCGCGATCGAGTCCATGGAGGGCGGGACGGTCGCCCAGCACCGCCAGCAGGTCAGCCCGCATGGCAACAAGCGCTGCGGTGCCGCCGGGGGCACGGTTGAGCCGCCGGAACAGCTCCTGCCGACGCGGCTCGGAGGCGTAGTGGATCTCCTGGGCGCTGTCGGCCGATGGCGTGCCGCGCCACGCCGCGAGAGCGGATTCGAGGCGCGCCGTGTCGGGTCCGAAACGGTCCACCAGGGCGGAGAAGAACTTCAGCCGGTCGGCCTCGGACAGGGCCGCATAACGGGCAAGCGCCTCGCTCGCCATGGCGGTGCCCGATGCCTCGCCCCGCCCCGACAGCAGGGCGCCCGACAGGTCGAGCAGGGCGCCCACCGGATCGCGGCCATCGCCACGCCATTCGCCGCGCGACAGCAGCGCCCGACCGCTTTCGGTGATGGACGCCAGAAGATCGGAGAAGAACGAATTCGCCATGACACCTCGACCGCGTGGCGGCGCCGCCCGATCGGCGCTGCCTAGAGCCTCATGCCCTAAGCCCCAGAATGCTGCGGGCCTCGGCCGCCGTGGCGGGCCTCGAACCATAGTCAGCACAGAGATCGGCGACGCGCCTGACCAGTTCGGCATTGGACTTGGCAAGCCGGCCGCGATCATAGCGGACATTGTCCTCGAGCCCGGTGCGGCAATGACCGCCAAGCTCGAGCGTCCAGCGGTTGACCTCGAGCTGGCTCGCGCCGATGCCGGCAGCCGCCCAGGTGGCTCGCGGCATCAACCGATGCAGCTCCGAAACCTCGAACTCCAGCACCTGACGGATGGCCGGCATGGCATTCTTGATGCCGAAGACGAACTGGACATGGAGCGGCGGCTCGAGCAGGCGCTCTTCGGCCAGGCGGATCGCCTGGTACAGCATCGAGAGGTCGAAGACCTCGACCTCCGGCTTGATCCCGAACGTCTTCATGCGGGCGGCAAGCTCGGCGATCAGGGTCGGATGGTTCTCATAGATGATCGTCGGGAAGTTGACCGAGCCGGTGGAGAGCGAGGCCATGTCCGGACGAAGCTCGAGCATCAGGCCCCGCTCAGCGCCCTTGCCGGAGCGGCCGCCGGTCGAGAACTGGATGATCATGCCGGGGCAGTGACGGCGCAGCCCTTCCTGAACCCTGGCGAATCTTTCGGGGCTCGAGGTCGGCGTCTCATCGTCGTTGCGGACGTGGATGTGGGCCACCGTCGCACCGGCCTCGAAGGACTCATGCGTCGATTCGATCTGCTCCTCGGGAGTGATCGGGACGGCCGGGTTGTTCTCCTTGCGTGGGACCGAGCCGGTGATGGCAACCGTGATGATGGTCGGAGCAGTCATGGCCTCTCGAGGTCGCGGTCAAGCATGGCGACCCACGGATAGCGTTGCGCCACCTCCTCGGTATAGCCGAGATTGTTGACAGTGGCACTGCGCGGTATCGCATCGACGGCGTCGTAATTGGTGCCGATCAGCCGGTCGGCAATGCCGGTGGCGATGCCGTAGTTGCCCTTCTCGGCGTGGAAATGGTGGAGCGCGTGATGGCGGCGCAGCCGGCGCATGAATTCGAAAGGAAAGCGGACCGGCAGATGCGCCGCGCAATGGAAGAACTCGTAGATCAGGAAGGCGATCAGCCCGGCGGCGAGGGTGGCGGAGGCGCCGGCCACCCCGAGGGTGAAAAAGCCGAGCGGCAAGGTGAGCGCGAAGACCAGCGGCAGCGTGGTGTAGAGGGCGCCGAACAGGACCGACAGGTCGTTGGGGTTCATGTGGTGATCGTAATGCACCCGGCGCCAGAAGGCGGCGGTCTGCGGCTGCTTGTAGAACAGCTGGCTGTGCAGCACGTAGCGGTGAACCAGGAACTCGACCATGGGATAGATGGCCGCCACCATCAGCGGCGGCAGCACGAGCTCCTGCCAGCTGGTGGCGAAGTAGATCGCCACGGCGCCGAAGATCATGGCCAGGCCGGAATAGACGGCGACCGAATGATGGCTGGCAAAGGCCAGGAAGAACTCGCCAGGCGTCATCGCCTTCACCTTGCCCCAGGTCGCACCCCAGGCGGCATCGGACAGCAATATGCGCATTTTCCCCGCTCCCTCGAACTGCCGAGTCGCGAAACTAGTGCGGGATGACGCCAAGTTCAACAGGAGGCAGCCGGCAGTCGGCACCCCTCGAGCAACTTCGTGGTTCAAATTTGACTCGAGATCGAATTCTATCTATACGTGTGAGGCGCAAATCTGTGGTTGTTGCTAGGCGATCGGTTGGGTGGCCCCCAGGGTCGGCAGGCAAAGGGCATTTCCTCATAGTAAATTTTATTTCTGCTCATTGATCTCCAACGGCCGCGCCCCTAATTTGACGGCGAAATCTCAGCCACAAGCGGGAGCGCTCGCCCATGTGCGGCATCGTCGGTCTCTATCTCAAAACGCCGGCACTGAAGCCGAAGCTCGGGGCGCTGTTTGCGCCGATGCTGGTCGAAATGAGCAGCCGCGGGCCTGATTCGGCGGGGTTTGCAATCTATCGCGACCCGGTCGAGAGCGGCAAGGTCAAGCTCACCTTGGCGAGCGACGACCCCGCGCTCGTCTGGTCGGAGGTGGCAGAGGGCCTCGAAAAGGCACTCAAGGCCAAGGTCGAGATCCAGCCGATCGCCAGCCATGCGGTGCTGATCACGGATGCGGAGGAGCGGGCGGTGGTGCGGTTTCTCGACCGGTCCCATCCGGAGATCCGGGTGGTCGGCGCCGGCCAGCTGGTCGAGATCTTCAAGGAGACCGGGCTGCCGGCCGATGTGGTGCGGCGCTTTGCACTGACCAGGGCGCAAGGTTCGCATGCCATCGGCCACACCAGGATGGCGACCGAGAGCGCCGTGACCACGGCCGGCTCGCATCCGTTCTCGACTGGCGATGATCTCTGCCTCGTGCACAATGGCTCGCTGTCGAACCACAACAGCCTGCGCGAGGAGCTGATCCGCCAGGGCATGACGTTCCGCACCGAGAACGACACCGAGGTGGCGGCAGCCTATCTCACCCATCGCATGCGGCAGGGTGACAGCCTGCGCCAGGCGTTGGAGAACGGGATCCGCGATCTCGATGGTTTCTACACCTTCTGCGTCGGTACGGCCGATGGTTTCGCGGTGCTGCGCGATCCGATCGCCTGCAAGCACGCGGTGCTGGCCGAGACCGACGACTGGGTGGCGATGGCGACCGAGTACCGCGCCATTGCGCAATTGCCGGGCGCCGAGACGGCGCGGATCTGGGAGCCGGCGCCGCAGACCGTCTATACCTGGGAAGGCCACGCCGCGTGATCTCCTACAACATCGCCAATCAGGGCGTGCGCGCCCTCAATGAGCGCCTGCACAAGCTCGGGCCCGACAGCAACGAGCGGCATTTCCTGGTGAATGACCCGCGCGGCGCCCATGCCATCGCGGTCGGGGTCGACCAGCCGGTGCTGATCGAGATCGAAGGCCATGTCGGCTTCTATTGCGGCGGCATGAACAATGGCGCCGAGATCGTGGTCAAGGGCCATGCCGGGCCGGGGGTGGGCGAGAACATGATGAAGGGTTCGCTCCGGGTGATCGGCAATGCCAGCCAGGCGGCGGGTGCCACCGGCAATGGCGGACTCCTCGTCATCGAGGGCGATGCCTCGTCGCGCTGCGGCATCTCGATGAAGGGCATCGACATCGTGGTCGGCGGCTCGGTCGGTCATATGTCGGCCTTCATGGCACAGGCCGGCTGCCTCGCCATTTGCGGCGATGCCGGCGAGGCGCTCGGCGATTCGATCTATGAGGCACGGCTCTATGTCGCCGGGCGCGTCACCTCGCTCGGGGCCGACTGCATCGAGAAGGAGATGACGCCGCATCATCTCGACAAGCTGGCGCGGCTCCTGGAGCGGGCCCGGATCAAGGCCGATCCAAGGCGGTTCCGACGCTATGGCTCGGCCCGCAAGCTCTACAATTTCGACATCGACAATGCCGACGCCTATTGAAGCAGACCCCGATGGCCCACGATATTCCGCGCACCACGCCCCGCAAGTCAGCCAATTTCGACGACTACACGCTGTCGGAGATCCGCCGCGCCGCGGTCACCGGCATCTATGACATTCGCGGCGCCGGCGCGAAACGTAAGCTGCCGCATTTCGACGATCTCCTGTTCCTCGGGGCATCGATCTCGCGCTACCCGCTCGAGGGCTATCGCGAGAAATGCGGCACCGGTGTCACCATCGGCACCCGCTTCGCCAAGAAGCCGATCGAGCTCAAGATCCCGATCACCATTGCCGGCATGAGCTTCGGCTCGCTGTCGGCGCAAGCCAAGGAAGCGCTGGGGCGCGGCGCGACGCTCGCCGGCACCTCGACCACGACCGGCGATGGCGGCATGACGCCGGAGGAGCGCGGCCACTCCAAGATTCTCGTCTATCAATATCTGCCGTCGCGCTACGGCATGAACCTGGACGATCTGCGCCGGGCCGACGCCATCGAGGTGGTGGTCGGGCAAGGCGCCAAGCCGGGGGGCGGCGGCATGCTGCTCGGCCAGAAGATCTCCGACCGGGTGGCAGCGATGCGCTGCCTGCCGGCCGGCATCGATCAGCGCTCGGCCTGCCGGCACCCGGACTGGACAGGTCCGGACGATCTCGAGATCAAGATCCTGGAGCTGCGCGAAATCACCGACTGGCAGAAGCCGATCTATGTGAAGGTGGGCGGAGCGCGGCCCTATTACGACACGGCGCTCGCCGTCAAGTCGGGGGCCGATTGCGTGGTGGTCGACGGCATGCAGGGCGGCACGGCGGCGACGCAGGAAGTGTTCATCGAGCATGTCGGGCAGCCGACGCTCGCCTGCATCAGGCCGGCGGTGCAGGCGCTCAAGGAACTCGGGATGCATCGCAAGGTGCAGCTTATCGTCTCGGGCGGCATCCGCAGCGGTGCCGATGTCGCCAAGGCGCTGGCGCTCGGTGCCGATGCCGTGTCGATCGGGACGGCGGCGCTGGTGGCGCTCGGCGACAACGACCCGGCGCTCGAGGCCGAGTACAATGCGCTCGGCACCACCGCAGGCGCCTATGACGACTGGCATGAAGGCCGCGATCCGGCGGGCATCACCACCCAGGATCCGCGCTTGTCGAAGAGGCTCGATCCGATGCGGGCGGGACGGCGGCTTGCCAATCTGCTCAAGGTGATGACGCTCGAGACGCAGACCATTGCCCGGGCCTGCGGCAAGTCGCATGTCCACAATCTCGAGCCGGAGGACCTGGTCGCGCTCACCGTCGAGGCCGCGGCCATGGCAAGGGTGCCGCTCGCCGGGACGGAGTGGATTCCTGGGCAAGGCAGTAGGCAGTAGGCAAATAGCCAGTCGGCAATGGGAAGCGACTGGTCACTGCCTAATGCCTACTGCCAACTGCCTTTCTATCGGACCAGATAGCTCTCCAGCGAATCGTCCATGGCCTTGAGCCACGGCGTGTGGTGCACCGGCGACATGGTTCCGGTCATCAGCGAGCGATAGGCATTGTCGCGGAAGCCCATAATGTTGTCGGCCTTGTGGTGCTCCCACTCCATGAAGGTGCGGTTGGTGCCTTCGATATCGAATTTCGGGTAGTCGGTGGCGTCGATCAGCTCCTGCACATTGTCGCCCTGGAACCAGATCATCTGCTCGGGATCCTCGAGCTTCTCCTCGCGAGCCCGCCAGGCGGCGCTGTCCTTGCGCATCGCCTCCTTCGCGGGAAGCTTGATGCGGTCCATGATGATGTCGCGGGCGTACCAGGCCTGAGCGTCGAACATGTTGAAGGTGTAGAACTGGTCCTGCATGCCGATATAGAACAGCTTCGGATTGTCCTCCCACACCACGCCCTTGTAGAGGCCGAGCGGCCACAGGCGGTTGTCGGTCTTCAGGCGCAATTCGTCGGCGAGAAACGGGAAATAGTGCTTGTAGCCGGTGCACAGGACGATGGCGTCGACCGATTTCTTGCTGTCGTCCTTGAAATGCGCCGTCTTGTTCTCGACCCGCTGGAGCAGCGGGCGCTCCTCGAAGCCGGCCGGCCAGGCGAAGCCCATGGGGCGCGAGCGATAACTGCCAGTGACCGAGCGGGCACCATATTTGTAGCATTGCGAGCCGATGTCCTCGGCCGAGTAGCTCCTGCCGATGATCAGGACATCCTGACCCTTGAACTCGAGAGCATCGCGGAAATCATGGGCATGGAGTATGCGGCCGTTGAAGGTCCGGAAGCCTTCGAACTCGGGGACATGCGGCGTGGAGAAATGGCCGGTCGCGACCACGACATTGTCGAATTGCTCGGTCTCGACGTGGTCGTTGACGAGATCGTGGGAGGTGACGCCGAACTTGCCCGTGTCCTCATCGTAAGTGACGTTGCGCACCGGCGTACGGAAGCGGACCCAGTCGCGCAGGCC
>JBKOZY010000353.1:0-1604 GCA_046726135.1 Pseudomonadota bacterium
TTTGAGCCCCTCGTCGAGCGCTTCGTCGCTCGCCGCAAAGGAGATTCGAAAGCAGCGTGCATCACCGAAGGCCGAGCCTGGCACCACCGCCACCCCATGTTGGTCGAGCAGCCAGTCGCAGAGCTGATCGACATCGCCGATCATCTGTCCGCCATCGCGCGCCGGGATGAGGGCCGACACATCGGGAAAGGCATAGAAGCTTCCGGGCGGCGGCACGAAGCGCAGGCCGGGAATTGCCGCGAGCTCCCGCGCCACCAGATCGCGCCGCCGGTGATAGACATCGCGCATCTGCCGAATTTCGCTGCGCCCGCCGGCAAGGGCCGCCACCGCGGCCTTCTGCACGAAGGCGTTTGCCCCTGCCGTGAACGCACCCTGGATCTTCGCCATGGCGGTGGCGATGGCGAGCGGCGCCGCCGCATAGCCGAGTCGCCAGCCGGTCATTGCGAAGCCCTTGGAGAAGCCGTTGACGGTGATCGTGCGCTGCCGCATGCCGGCAAGCGTCGCGAAGGACCGCGGTTCGCCCTCGAAGGCGAAATATTCATAGACCTCGTCCGACACCACGAGCAGCCTGGGATGCTCCGCCACCACCGCCGCCAACGCCGCGAGCTCGGCCGGCTCGTAAACCGTCCCGCTCGGATTGCCGGGAGCATTGAGGATCAACAGCTTGGACCGCTTCGTCAGGGCGCCGGCCAGCGCCTCCGGCCGGAGCTTGAAGCCGTCCTCGCTGGCGGTCCGCAGCACGACCGGCGTGCCGCCGGCCAGCGCCACGATCTGCTCGTAGGAGGCCCAGTAGGGCGCGACCAGGATCACCTCGTCGTCAGGATCGAGGGTCGCGAAGGCGGCATTGGTGATCGCCTGCTTGGCGCCATTGGACACCACGATCTCCGACGGCTCGTAGTCGAGCCCGTTCTCCTCCCGGAGCTTGCGGGCGACCGCCTCGCGCAGGTCGGGAAAGCCGGCGATCGGCGCATAATGGGTGAAGCCGTCGGCAATTGCCTTGCCCGCCGCCTCGCAAATATAGGCCGGCGTTGCGAAATCCGGCTCGCCGATCGTCAGGTTGATGATCGAGCGCCCGGCCGCCTGGAGTGCCCGGGCGCGTTGTGCCATGTGCTGGATTGCCGCTTCCCCGAGTTCTGCGGTGCGGCGGGACACGGCGCGGGCGGCGTCATACGGCATGAGATTCTTTCCATCTGTTGCGCATGAGTATCGCCTCTATGCCACGCTCCGCTTGCCCGGTGAAGCGATGCGGCGCAAACTCGCCCCCGCTTGAAGGGGACGACGGAATCAGGGGCGGTGGCATGGTGGGGCGGGGTTTGGCGGCGATAGTGTTCGGCATGATGCTGGCCGCTTGCGCCAGCCAGAAAACCCCGGTCATGGTGGTGTCCTCGCCCTATCAGAGCGGCCAGCGCCATACCGAGCCGGTGTTCTACAACGGCAAGCACTATGAGGTTTCCTTCACCTTCAACGCCGTTGCCAATGTTTACGACATGACCGTATCGGGCAGCGACGGCCGGCCGCTCGGCGGCACCGGGGGCGAACGCAAGACGGTCGAGTCCATCGCCGCCTCGGCAGTGCGCCATTTCGCCTGCCCCGAACGGCAGAAG
>JBKOZY010000354.1:0-6604 GCA_046726135.1 Pseudomonadota bacterium
GATCCACAGCGTGGTGCGCCGCGGGCTGAGCGAGGGCGAAACGTGGCAGGACATTTATGACAATGCCTCCCCAGGCGACAGAAGTCTGCTGGCGGAGTATCGCGAGAACCGGCTCACCGGCATCAAGCAGCAAGTCAAGAACGAGACTGGCGTGACGATGGAATTCGTCGACGGGAAGGACGGACAAAAGATTTATTACCTTTCGGCCGATAACAGCGAGGCCGAACGAAAAGCCAGCTATCTGCTGAGCACGATCGCGTTCGCCATGGGCGGCAGCCATCGCGAGCTGCTCGATGTCTTCGGCTATGTAAAATGGACCCTCGAAGACGTCCTGAAGGAACAGGCGAAACGCGCAAGAGAACAGGCGGCGGCTACAGCTTGAGCACCAGCTTGCCGAAATTGCCGCCGCTATAGAGCTGGCGCAACACTTCCGGGAAGGCGTCGAGACCGCCCTCCCGGACGTCCTCGCGGAATTTCAGCTTGCCGTCGCGATACCAGCCAAGCAGCGCCGCGGTCGCTTCCTTGTACTGCCTGGCAAAGTCGAAGACGATGAAGCCCTGGACCTTGAGCCGCATGGTGAGGACGAAGCGCAGGTTCCGTGGCGCCGGCGGTGGCTCGGTGGCGTTGTAGGCCGAGATCAGGCCGCACAGCGCCACCCGGCCGAACGGGTTCATCTGGGCAAGGACGGTGTCGAACACCGTTCCGCCGACATTCTCGAAATCGACATCGATGCCCTGCGGCGCCGCCGCCCTGAGCGCGCCTGAAAGATCGCGGCCCTTGTGGTCGACGGCGGCATCGAAGCCGAGCTCAGCGGTGATGAAGGCGCATTTCTCGGGCCCACCGGCAATGCCGACGGCGCGGGCGCCCTCGATCCTGGCAATCTGCCCGACGACCTGGCCGACGGCGCCGGAAGCCGCCGACACCACCACGGTCTCGCCGGGCTTGACGCCGGCGACATGCTTCAAGCCGAAATAGGCGGTGTGGCCCGGCATGCCCAAGCCGCCGAGCCAGGTTGGCAGCGCCGCCTCCTGGTCATCGACCTTGAGCACGCCCTTGCCGTTGGAGATGGCGTGGCTCTGGACGCCGAGCAACCCGGTGACGGCGTCGCCGATGGCGAATTTGGGATTGCGCGACAGCTCGACATGGCCGGCGGCATAGGCCCGCATGACGTCCCCGATCGCCACCGGCTCGACATAGGAGCGGCCTTCGGCGATCCAGCCGCGCATCGCCGGATCGAGCGAGACATAGGCGATGCGCACCTGGATCTCGCCGTCCTGCGGCTCGGCCAGAGGTTCGTCGACAATGGCGAAATCATCGGCCGCGACCTCACCGACCGGGCGCCTCTTCAGTCTCACCACGCGATTGGTTGGGCTCATGCGATCCTCCTGTCGGGCAGCGCCAGCACCCGCCCGCCCGAGGTTGCCAGCACCTGAATGACGATGGCACTCATCACCACCACGCCGCCAATCAGCGTGGTGACCGGCGGCACCTCGTTGACTGCGAGGAATACCCAGACCGGCCCGAGCGTCGGCTCGACCAGCGCCAGCAAGGCCAGCTGGGCGGCCGGCACGCTGCGCGAGGCCAGGGTGAACAGGACGAGGCCCAGGGTCAATTGCACCGCGCCCATGAGCGTGACCCACATGCAATTGGTCCACCCGATGGCGAGCTCGCCCGGTCCGAAGCTGTCGCGCAGCGGCGTCGGCGCCAGCAGCGCGATGAGGGACAACACGCAGAGGAAGAGGGCGTTCCATATCAGCGCGGCCGTCATGTCGGTCTGCTGACCGTGGCGCAGCAGCACCGAATAGCAGGAGAAGCAGAAGGCCGAATAGAGCGCGAGCAGCGTGCCGATGAAGCTGGTGTGGCCGAGACTGCCGGCGACCATGATGCCGAGCCCGATCAGCGCAATCGTCATTGCCCCGAAGCTCGCCCAGCCGACCCGCTCACCGAGCAGCCACCAGGCGAGAAAGGCGGCGCAGAAAGGCGCTATGCCGGTCATGAAAATGGACTGCGCCACCGTCGTGTAGAACAGCGACAGGACGAAGCAGAGCCCGGCCAGGCCGATGGCGATGCCGGCAACGACACCGTTCAACCCGGCATGGCGGATGACCGCGAAGGCGCGGCGGCCATGGGTCAGGGCCATCCATGCGGCCATCAAGACGAGAACGGTGAACGAGCGGTAGAGGACGATCTGCCAGCTGTCGATGCCGTCGGTGAGACGCACCAGGACGCCGCCGAGACTCCAGCAGGTTGCCGCCGCGATCCCCAGCAGGATTCCGAAGCCGCAGCCCGGCACGATGCGCCGCCGCATCAGAGATGCCTCCGCCTCTGATAGTCTCTGGCAATGATGGCAAGAAGGAACATGAGCAGAAAGAACGCGAGCGACAGCGGCAGCCCATGCGGACCGAACTTCGCCATGGCGAAGCCGCCCACCGTGGCGCCGATCAGGGCGCCGGTGCCCCACATGGAGGCGAAGGCCGCCGAGCCGGCGACCAGCTCGTCGCCACGGAAGCGATCGCCCAGCTCGGCGAGGGCAACGCCGTAGAGGCCGTAGCCGGTCGAGCCGATGACCAGCAGCACCGGCCACATGAGCCAGCTCCCCATGCAGAGCGGCAGCACCAGGAGGCCGATAATTGTGGCGACGGTGCAGCCGACCATTACCTGGCGCTTGGGATAAAGGTCGGCGAGCCAGCCAATGGGAAATTGCAGCAGGATGTTGCCGGCAACGAGCGCGGTCAGGGCGAGCGATGTGGTCTCGATATCGAGACCCATGCGCACACCATAGACCGAGAGCAGGCTCAAGGTCGCGGCATCGAACACCGCGAAGATGCCGACGGCAGCCAGCAGGATCGGCGCCTTGGGAATGAAGCTCCTGACCGATGGGCGGTGATCGTCGGGTTTGCGGTCGACCTTCGGCTCGCGTATCCAGGCGAGCGGCACCATGGCGATGACCAGCACGGCGGCGCCGATCAGGAACGGCCGCCAACCCTCGACCCCGATGATGCTGATCAGCAAGGGGCCGCAGGCGAAGCTCGCGGAGAGGACGCTGGCATAGATGGCAACGATCTTGCCGCGATGGCCGTCCTCGGCGAATTTGACGATCCAGGACTCGCTCAGCACGAACAGGGTCGAGACGCTCATCCCCTGGAGGAGGCGGAGAAGGAACCACCAATCGATCGACCACAGGAATTTGTAGGCGAGGACGATCAGGGCGGTGATGAAGGCGGCGCCGAGAACGACCGGCTTGACGCCGAAGCGGCGGGCGAGCGGCGGGATCATCAGCGAGGAGGTCAGAATGCCGATCGGCGACATCGCGGCGTTGAGGCCGATGACATCGTCGGAATAGCCGCGCTCGGCCAGGATCAGCGACAG
This sequence comes from Pseudomonadota bacterium, assembly GCA_046726135.1. Lineage (GTDB taxonomy): Bacteria > Pseudomonadota > Alphaproteobacteria > Rhizobiales > Aestuariivirgaceae > DATAFF01. The sequence goes on from JBKOZY010000354.1 coordinate 3,370, forward strand.
CAAGGGAAACATCAGGCCAAGCGCAAAGCCGAAAATGGCGATCGCGGCCACGGCGGCAACGAGGTTGCGCCAGGCGGACGTCGGAACGCTCGGTTTTGTCGCCAATGTCCGATCCATGGGCAGAGCTTCTGCCGTGGGGGCCGATCGGACGTCAATAAGCGGCCCCGCAGGACAGATATGCGGGGGTCATGTTAGGCAGTCGGCATTAGGCATTAGGCAGTGATCCGGCCCTATTGCCTACTGCCTACTGCCTATTCCGGACCAATTCCCCGCGGGCGAGCCACAGGCCGGCGATCAGACCGAGATAGATCGCCGTCAAGGTGATGGCGATTCCGGACGGGCCGAGGAGGTCCAGGGCAGAGCCGGCGAGCGGCGGGCCGATGATGCCGCCCACCCCCCACATGGCGCCAAAGGCGGCCGAGCCTGCCACCAGATCGCTTCCCTGGAAGCGGTCGGCCATGACCGTCATGGCGATGATGTAGACGGCATAGGCGGAGGTGCCGAGCAGCAGCGCCACCGGCCAGAGCAGCGGGGTCTTGACGACGAAGGGCAGCGACATGGCGAGAAGCGGCGTGGCAACCGCAGCGATCCACAGCACGCCCTGGCGCGACCAGCGATCGGCCAACCACCCGACGGGATATTGCAGCACGGCATTGCCGGCGATCGCCACCGCCAGCGCCCATGACGCGGTCTTGAGGTCGAGGCCGCTGCGCAAGCCGAAGATCGGAAAGAAGGCGAGCATCACCGCATCGAACATGGTGAGGGTGCAGACGGCGAACAGCAGGAGCGGAGCGCGGCGGGCAAACCCCAGCATGGTGGTGCCGCCGGCGTGCTCGTGCTGCCCATTGTCGAGGTCGATGAAGAGGAGCGGCAGGGTGCTGACCGCCACCAGCATGGCGGCCAGCACGAAGGGGAGCCAGCCCTCGACGCCGGTGTAGGGCAGCAGGAACGGCCCGGCGGAGAAGCCGAGCGACAGCATGGAGCCATAGATGGCAGCGACCCGGCCGCGGGCCTCGGCGGGGGCAAAACCGAGGATCCAGGCCTCGCTCAGGGTGTAGAGAGTGCCGCCGGCGACGCCGAAGAGAAACCGGGTCACAAACCAGACCTCGATGGCGGGGAACAGCGGAAAGCTCAGCAGCACCAGGATGATGGCGATCATGGCGGCGAGCGCCAGCCGCTTGCCGCCGAAATGCGCGGCAAGGCGCGGAATGAAGGGACCGGAGAGGATGATGCCGAGCGGCCCCATGGCGGCGTTGAGGCCGATCACCGCGGCGTCGATGCGGCGGGATTCGAGAATGACATTGAGCAGCGGATAGGTCAGGCCGAAGCCGATATCGGCGACAACGATGGTGGCGATCGCGGCGATGAGATTCTTGAGCGAGCCGCGCTCCCCTGCCCGGCTCGACTCGCGGCTCAAGGCCATTTCACCAGCGGGGGCATCGAGGAGAGGATCGAGTCGACATTGCCGCCGGTCTTGAGGCCGAACAGGGTGCCGCGATCATAGAGCAGGTTGAACTCGACATAGCGACCACGGCGGACGAGCTGCTCGTCGCGGTCGTCTTCGCTGAAGGGGAGGTTCATGTTGCGCGCGACGAGCCCGGCATAAACCTCGGCGAAGCCCTGGCCGACATCGCGGGCGAAGGCGAGGTCGGCGGCGAAGTCGCCGTTGTTCAGCCAGTCGAAGAAAATGCCGCCGACGCCCCGGGTCTCGCCGCGGTGCGGCAGGTAGAAATAGTCGTCGCACCACGCCTTGAAGCGCTGGTAGTCGGCATTGGCATGGCGGCGGCAGACCTCCTTCAGGGCAGCATGAAAGGCGAGCGTGTCGGGGTGATCGGCGGTGCGGCGCCGGGCGAGGACCGGGGTGAGGTCGCCACCGCCGCCGAACCACCATTTGGTGGTCACGACGAAACGCAGGTTCATATGGGCGGCGGGAACATTGGGATTGAACGGGTGGGCGATCAGCGAGATACCGGTCGCGAAGAACCGGCCATCCTCCTCCGCACCCGGGATCTGCTTGCGGAATTCGGGGCTGAACGCGCCGAACACGGTCGAAACATGGACGCCGACCTTCTCGAACACCCGGCCGGCCATCATCGCCATCACCCCGCCGCCGCCGGGTTCCGCGCCCTCCACCTGGCGCTGCCATCGCGTCAACACGAACCGGCCGGGCGGGCGGGAGGCGAGCGGCGTCGCGGCGAGCGCGTCCTCCAGCGCCTCGAAACGGCGGAGAAGCGCGTCGCGCAAGGCCTCGAAGGCAGCGCGGCTCGCGGTTTTCTCGACCTGAAGGTCTTCCAAGGCGTCCATTTTTGTTCCTTACCTCGGAAGCGCCTAAAGCGCTACGTCCGGCGCGCCCGTGCGACTTTTGATGGCTGGACAGGGCAACCGGGCGATGCCAAATACCCCACGTGAATCAGCGCGGATCGAGGGTCAGCCGTGTCGACAGCCGAAGCAGCCGAGAAGACGAGGCGGGATTTTCTTTATATCGCGACCGGCGCGGTCGGGGCGTGGGGCGTCGCGTTCGCGTTGTGGCCGTTCCTCGACCAGATGAATCCGGATGCGTCGGTGCGGGCGCTGGCGTCGATCGAGGTCGATCTCGCACCGATCGCCGAGGGCCAGGCGATCACCGTCAAATGGCGCGGCAATCCGGTGTTCATCCGCCACCGCACCAAGCCGGAGATCGAGGCCGCCAAGAAGGTGCCGCTGGACGATCTGCGCGACAACGAGGCGCGCAACGCCAATCTGCCCGAGAGCGCGCCGGCCACCGATGAGAACCGGGTGGTGGGCGGCAAGGAGAACATGCTGGTGATGCTCGGCGTGTGCACCCATCTCGGCTGCGTGCCGATCGGCAATGATGGCGACTATGCGGTGGTCGAGAACAATGTGAAGGTCGGGGGTTGGTTCTGCCCGTGCCACGGCTCGCATTACGACACGGCGGGACGGATCAGAAAGGGACCGGCGCCGGAGAACCTGCACGTCCCGCAATACGCCTATATCAGCGACACCAAGATCCGCATCGGATGACAGGAGCCAGGCAATGGCCGAGCATGCGCGTTACGACTTCAAGAATCCGGTCGCCCGCTGGTTCGATGCGCGCCTTCCGATCCTGACCCTCACCAAGCTGCACGCGCTCGATTACCCGACGCCGCGCAACCTCAACTATTTCTGGACCTTCGGGGGCATCCTCGCCGTCATGCTGGTGGTGCAGATCGTCACCGGCATCGTGCTGGTGATGCAC
>JBKOZY010000355.1:0-5099 GCA_046726135.1 Pseudomonadota bacterium
CAATCCGACAGGCGCGCAGCTGACCGCGCCTCGTCGCGTCGCTCGATCAGGATGCGGGACACGACCGCCGTCACCACGATGGTGCCGCCGAGCACGGTTTCGAGCCGCGGCACTTCGCCGGCACCGATCCAGCCCCAAAAGGCGCCGAGCGGCGCCTCGAGGGTGCCGATGAGCGCGGCCAGGGCTGACGGGATCAGCGCCGAGCCGATGATGTAGAACATGAGCCCGAGCGTCATCGGGCCAAGCCCGAAGCCTGCGGCTACGACAAGATCGCGGGCGCTCAAGCCCAGCACATCGTCGGCCAACGGCATGGCGATGAGCGCGCTGACCGCAGTCGACAGGCAGGCGACGGGGAGCATCTCGACGTCGCGGCTCTTGCGGATGGCCACCGTCATCAAGGCCATTGCGATGGTGGCGAGCGCGGCAAAGCCATCGCCAAGCTGCGGACCACCGGTGCTCGGTCCCAGCATGACCCAGATGCCGAGCAGCACGAAGGTGCTGGCGAGCATGGTCACGCCGGAGGGTCGCTCGCCCAGCCACAGCCAGGCGGCCGCGGCGGTGAAGAACGGCAAGGCGGCGTAGATGGTCATGGCATTGGCGATCGAGGTGTGCTGGAAAGCCGGAACGAAGAAGGTGATGGTGGCGACCGAGCAGGCGGTGATCACCACCCCCATGCGTCCCATTCGGCGGATGATCGCGCCGGTTCGCGCGCCGAACCGCCAGAGCACGAAGGCGCCGATGAACAGGGTGCCGAACAGGCCGCGCCAGAACACGATCGTCCACATGTCGTAGGGCAACAGGCGTACGAACAGCCCGCCGGACGACCAGGCGATGGTGGAGAGGAACACCAGCACGATTCCGGTGAGACGCTGGCGCGATGCTGCCTCATCCTCCATAGGCTATTCCGGCAGACCGGCGCGTCGCAGCGCCTCGATATAGCGCTGCATGGTCAGCGGCTCCTTCCATGGCACGCCGGCGCGGGTTTTGGCGACGGTGGTGCCGGGGCCACCTCGAGCAGGTCGCGGATGGCGACACGAGCCCGCCCGGTGTCGCCGAGATCACTCAGGCTTGTCGCCAGCAGGCGATGGGCGGTCGGAAAATTGCGATAGAGGTGAATGGCCTTCTCGGCCCATCCGACGGTTTCGTCATATTGGCCGCCGGCAGCGATATTGACGCCCTCGCCGAGGATGTCGTCGCCATCGATGACGATGTCGCCGAGATTGATGCCGGCGCAGTATTGGATGCGCCGGTCGCTGGCGACAGGTGCCTCGGCCGCGGCGATCGCCAGCTGAATGCCGACGTCGCTTTCGAGGGCGTCGACGGCGCTCGAGAGCTCGACGATGAGGCCGTCGCCGGTGGTCTTGACGATGCGGCCACCATGGTCGCGCAGCACCGGATCGATCAGGTCCTGCCGGTGCTGCCGCTGGCGCATGATCGTTCCGGCCTCGTCGATCTCGACATGCCGTGAGTAGCCGACCATATCGAGCGCCAGGATGGCGGCAAGCCGGCGGCTGACGCGCTCGCTGCTCAGAATCGTTCTCCACTCGGACGACCGGTGGAGATTTAAGGTCAGGGGGGCGTCCGCCACAAGCGCTCGCCTTCCCGGTCGATGACGCCGCATCCCAAATCCATGCGGCAGAGCCCGATATCGGCGAGCATATGGTCATTAAGCGCCTGAAGCAGGCGGCGGTCGCGCCCTTCCTTGAGGGCCAGGCGGGCAAGGGCGATCAGGTCGAGGCTGCGGCGGACCCACCCGAGGGAGATATCGGTAACGGTAGGCTGCATGGCGGAAAACCTCCAAATTTCGGCTATGCCCGAATATGATTATCCCCTCCTGACAGCCTGCTGGCAGGAACCTGACACACTCCTGACACCGTGGTGGCAGGAGGGTTGGTTTAAGGTGTTTCCCCGGGACTGTTCAGCCGCGGTCAAAGGGCATGCGTCGCGCCGACCGACTTTTCGAGATCATTCAGCTGCTGCGGCGGAAGGAGCTGCTGCGCGCCCGCGAGCTCGGCGGGGCGCTCGAGGTCTCCGAGCGCACCATCTATCGCGACATCCAGGACCTCATGGCCAGTGGCGTGCCGATCGCCGGCGAAGCCGGTGTAGGCTATGTGCTCAAGGCCGGCTTCGACCTGCCGCCGCTGATGTTCAAGGAGCAGGAGATCGAGGCGCTGGTGCTCGGCGCCCGGATCGTCGAATCCTGGGCCGATTCCGAGCTTTCCACGGCGGCTTCCGACGTCCTCGCAAAAATCCGGGCGGTGGTTCCCGATCGGCTGCGGGATTATATGGTGAACACCGCCCTGCTCGCCCCGCCGCATCATTATATGGAGGTGATCTCCTTCGACATCTCGCAATTGCGCCAGGCCCTTCGCAAGCATCTCAAGGTTCATTTCAAATACAAGAACGCCACCGGAAACCCGTCCGAGCGGACGGTCTGGCCACTGTCGCTTGCGTATTTCGGACCGGTCTGGCTGCTGGCCGGCTGGTGCGAGCTCAGGATCGACTTCCGGACCTTCCGGCTCGACCGGATCGACGGATTCCGGGTCGAGACGGAGCGGTTCCGGGCCGAGCCCGGCCGCACCCTCAACGATTTCCTCAAGCGTGAGCACAGCTGGCTCGGCCCAAACGCCTGAATCCAAGGAACCCCAACCCACCCTCATCGCTTACATAGAGTTTCCCATCTGAGGGAGGGGATCCGCTCGTGAACGTTCAAGCCCGCGACCAGGCACGCGATGTCGCCCATGTCTCAAGCCACGAATTGCAACCTCTGCTTGCAGCTCTCCAGGCGCTCAAGCGGGGCGAGGCGGTCCGCCTGCCCGATGTCGATCCCGGAATCACCGGCAGGATCGCCAGCGCCTTCAACGATGTTGTCGCTCTCAACACCCGCTGGGCCGAGGAGGTGTCGCGGCTGTCGCGGGTGGTCGGCAAGGAGGGCAAGCTCAAGCAACGGGCCAATCTGGGGGATGGCCAGGGGTTCTGGCGCACATCGGTCGAATCGATCAATTCGCTGATCGACGATCTGGTCCACCCGACAAGCGAGGTGGCGCGAGTGATCGGCGCGGTCGCGCAGGGCGACCTCACCAAGAGCATGGCGCTCGAGGTCGAGGGACGCGCCCTCGAAGGCGAGTTCCTGCGCACCGCCAAGACGATCAACCGCATGGTCGATCAGTTGTCGACCTTCGCCGCCGAGGTCACCCGGGTCGCCCGCGAGGTCGGCACCGAAGGCAAGCTGGGCGGCCAAGCCAAGGTGAAAGGCGTCGCCGGTACCTGGAAGGACCTCACCGACTCGGTCAACTCGATGGCCGGCAACCTCACCGACCAGGTGCGCAACATCGCCGAGGTGACGACAGCGGTGGCCGAGGGCGACCTGTCGCGCAAGATTACCGTTGACGTCAAGGGTGAGTTCCTGACGCTCAAGAACACCATCAACACCATGGTGGACCAGCTGCGCTCCTTCGCAGCCGAAGTGACACGGGTGGCGCGCGAGGTCGGCACCGAGGGAAGCCTCGGCGGCCAGGCGCGGGTCGAGGGTGTGTCAGGCACCTGGAAGGATCTCACCGACTCGGTGAACTTCATGGCCGGCAACCTGACGAGCCAGGTGCGCAACATCGCCGACGTCACCAAGGCGGTGGCGGCGGGCGATCTGTCGAAAAAGATCACGGTCGATGTGAAGGGCGAAATCCTGGAGCTGAAGAACACCATCAACACCATGGTGGACCAGCTCCGGTCCTTCGCGTCGGAAGTGACGCGCGTGGCCCGCGAGGTGGGCACCGAAGGACGGCTCGGGGGCCAGGCCGATGTGCAGGGCGTGTCCGGCACCTGGAAAGACCTGACGGAGAGCGTGAACTCCATGGCCGGCAATCTGACCGCCCAGGTGCGCAACATCGCCGAGGTCACGACGGCGGTCGCCGCCGGCAATCTGTCGAAGAAGATCACGGTCGACGTCAAGGGCGAGATCTCGGAGCTCAAGAACACCATCAATACCATGGTGGACCAGCTCCGCTCCTTCGCCGCGGAGGTGACGCGCGTCGCCCGCGAGGTCGGCAGCGAAGGCAAGCTCGGCGGCCAGGCGGATGTGCAGGGCGTCGCCGGCACCTGGAAGGACCTCACCGATTCGGTGAACTCGATGGCGAGCAACCTGACGAGCCAGGTGCGCAACATTGCCGACGTCACCAAGGCGGTGGCGGCGGGCGATCTCTCCAAGAAGATCACGGTCGATGTCAAAGGCGAGATCCTCGAGCTCAAGAACACCGTCAACACCATGGTGGACCAGCTGTCGTCCTTCGCCGACGAGGTGACACGCGTCGCCCGCGAAGTTGGCACCGACGGCAAGCTCGGCGGTCAGGCCGATGTGAAGGGGGTCGCCGGCACCTGGCGCGACCTCACGGAGAGCGTCAACTCGATGGCCGGCAATCTGACGGCCCAGGTGCGCAACATCGCCGAGGTCACGACGGCGGTGGCGAGCGGCGACCTGTCGAAGAAGATCGAGGTCGACGTCAAAGGCGAGATCCTGGAACTGAAGAACACCATCAACACCATGGTGGATCAGTTGCGCTCCTTTGCCGCCGAGGTGACCCGCGTCGCCCGCGAGGTCGGCACCGAAGGCAAGCTCGGCGGCCAGGCGGACGTTCAAGGCGTGTCCGGCACCTGGAAGGACCTCACCGACTCGGTGAACTCGATGGCGAGCAATCTCACCGCGCAGGTGCGCAACATCGCCGATGTGACCACCGCGGTGGCGGCCGGCGATCTGTCGAAGAAGATCACCGTCGACGTCAAGGGCGAGATCCTCGAGCTCAAGAACACCATCGACACCATGGTGGGGACGCTGAAGTCCTTTGCGGCGGAGGTGACGCGCGTGGCGCGCGAGGTCGGCACCGAGGGCAAGCTCGGCGGCCAGGCAGACGTCCAGGGCGTGTCCGGCACGTGGAAGGACCTCACCGAGAGCGTCAACTCGATGGCCGGCAATCTGACGAGCCAGGTCCGCAACATCGCCGACGTCACCAAGGCGGTGGCGGCGGGCGATCTCTCCAAGAAGATCACGGTCGATGTCAAAGGCGAGATCCTCGAGCTCAAGAACACCGTCAACACCATGGTGGACC